>DATBAK010000092.1 GCA_036271555.1 Acidimicrobiia bacterium | reverse complement strand
GGCGGCGCCGGCCGTGACGCACTCGTAGAGAGCGGTCTCGGTGATCGCGTCGATCGCCGCCGTCGTGACCCCGCGTTCGACGAGCGCATCCAGGACGTAGTTGCCGACCGGCGTCGACAGGAGCGAGTCGATCGTCACGAGGTCGATGGTTTCACTCGGAAGATCCACGACGCCGACGCAAACGCGGTCTCAGCGCGAAGCCGATCGGCTTCCGGAATGTGCCAGTAGGCGAAGACAACGGCATACGACGCGTCGGCGGCGAGCGGCACGTCATCGATACGGACTTCCGATCCAGCGTGCACGAATGCGCACTCGGGCCTGGAGAACCCGTCGCATTCGAAGGTCAGCACAGACTTGCCGGTTGGCTCACCATTCTCATCGATCTCGCGATACGCCTCGATCAGCACATGATCGGGCGCGATTGTCGTCGCGAAGACCACCGAGACGGCGGCGCGATTTGTCGAGAAGGTCTCCGACGGCCACGGCACGGGGGTGAGCGGTCGCATGACGACCGCGTGGCGCATGATCGGCCAGTCCGCGACATAGCGCACGCCCGGTGTTCGGTGTTCGCCGCTTGCGAGGAGGGTTGCGGGCGGCGCGTCGGGGACTCCGATCTCGCGACGAAGTGGCACCGCCCGGCCTCGCGTCGAATCGCGGCCGCATGCTGCACATGCGATCGCCGCGACGATGACGACGTACAGCATCTGTGCTCGCATCAGAGGCCGCACGGGTTGTTGACGTGATTGCTCTCGGTGCTCGCGTAGTACGTGTGCTCGTCGACGTCGATGACGGAACCGCTGCCTGTCACCTTCATGCTCGAGTGTCGGCATGTGACGTTCGCCGAGATCGATTGGTACCGCTTCCAATAGACCGTCTCGTTGGGCCTGGTGCCGACCCGGTCCCAACCCCACCAGCGCCCTTCCCACAGCTGCGCGACCTGCGAGATCTTCGGCACGAAGATCCGGCATTGCGTTTTCACTTCGCCGGCGATCCAGCCGAAGTGCTCCGATCGATGTGGGTTGTTGGCCTTCTGGTAGCAACCGCTCGGGCTGACGGCCGCGGTTCCCCGTGCCGCAGCACGGGGGGAGTAGTGCGTCGTGGTCGCGGCGGCGACGGGTGCGGCCAGCGCGACCACGACCGTGAGGGCGGCGAGAGGGAGGACGACGAGGCGACGCATGAGGTTCCTTCCATGGAGGCATCTCAGATCATCTGAGATTGTCTGAAAGCACGTTAGAACCCGTTGTCCGGTTTGTGCAATTCGAGTCGGGCTCGGCGCACGGGTCCCCCGGGGCGAAGGGGGTCGCACCGGTACGATTGGCGCGTGACCACCGCCCCCGGCCCGGACGTGGCGCGCCGCTTCTACGTCGAGACGCTCGGGTGCCCGAAGAATGTGGTCGACTCCGACCGGATCGTCGCGTCGCTCGTCGCCGACGGCCTCGTGGCCACGGGCGATCCGTCCGAGGCCGACCTCGTCGTCGTCAACACCTGCGCGTTCATCGAGCCGGCGCGTGAGGAGTCGATCGAGACGATTCTCGGGCTCGCGGCCGCACGCAAAGAAGGCGCGCGTCTCGTCGCGACCGGGTGCCTCGCGGAGCGCTCGGGCGCGGAGCTCGCGGACGCGCTGCCCGAGCTCGACGCGGTCGTCGGGTTCGCGGGGGAGACCACGATCGCGAGTGCGGCCGGTTTCGCGCCCGTGACGTTCCGCACGCGGCCGACCGGGGTGCGCGATCTGCTCGAGCTGCCGCGCGCGGTGCCCGACGCGCCGTGGGCCTACGTGAAGATCGCCGAGGGCTGCGATCGCGCGTGCGCGTTCTGCGCGATTCCGTCGTTCCGCGGCAAGCAACGCTCGCGCCGACCGGACGCGATCGAAGCCGAAGTCGCCGACCTCGTCGCGCGCGGTGTGAGTGAAGTCGTGCTCGTCGCGCAGGATCTCGCTTGGTACGGGCGCGACGTCGACGAGCCCGGCGCGCTGGCGCCGTTGCTGCGGCGTCTCGATCGTCTCGCGACCGACGGGCTCGCGCGCGTCCGCTTGCTCTACCTGTATCCGTCGGAAGTGCGCGACCCGCTCGTCGAGACGATGCTCGAGCTGCCGACGGTCGTCCCGTACTTCGACCTGTCGCTGCAGCATGCGTCCGCCGGACTGCTGCGCGGGATGAAGCGATGGGGTAGCGGTGACCGCTTTCTCGAGATCATCGAGCGCATCCGGACCGACGAGCCGGCCGCCGCGTTCCGATCCTCGTTCATCGTCGGTTTTCCCGGTGAAACCGAGCGCGATCACGACGAGCTGCTCGCCTTCCTCGACGCTGCCGCGCTCGACTGGGCCGGCTTCTTCGCCTTCTCGCGCGAGGAAGGAACGGCCGCCGCGAGCCTGACCGGCGCGCCGGCCGACGACGTCGTCCGCGAGCGATTGCGCGAGCTCGCCGAGGTGCAGGAGCCGATCACCGCCGGCGCCCGTGCGGCGCTCGTCGACACGCGCGTCGACGTGCTCATCGACGGCTTCGAGGACGGCGAGGCGATCGGTCGTACCTATCGCGAAGCGCCCGAGATCGACGGCGTCGTCCGGCTCGACGCGGAATGGGCGCGGCCGGGCGCGATCGTCGAAGCAGTCGTCACCGGGTCCGAAGGGCCCGACCTCGAGGCGCGACCGCTCGCGGTCGTCGAGGTCGCGTGATGGACGCATCGGTGCCGACCGCGCGCACGCGCCGGTTCGACCAGACCGCGCTCGCGACGCCCGCGAACTTCCTCACGATCGCGCGCATCCTCGTCGGCGTGCCGACGCTGTTGTTGGTCGCGAAGGACGGCTCGTCGTGGTTGGCGGTCGCGCTGTGGTTCGTCATCACGTCGACCGACAGCCTCGACGGCTTCCTCGCGCGGCGCGACGGCGCGACCCGCTCGGGCGCGTTCCTCGATCCCGTCGCCGACAAGCTGCTCGTCATCGGTGGCTTCGCGGTGCTCGCCGCGCGCAGCGACATCGCGTGGTGGCCGGCGGCCGTCGTCGCGGGGCGCGAGGTGTTCGTGTCGACGTACCGCGTGCTCGCGGGGCGCCGTGGCATCTCGCTTCCGGCGCGTTCACTCGGCAAATACAAGGCGTTCTTCCAGTACCTCGCGGTCGGCGCGGTGCTCTTGCCGTGGACCGCGAACGATGTCGGGCTGCAGGAGACGGTGATCGGGCTCGTGGTCGCGTTCACGGTCGTCTCCGCGATCGACATCGTCCATCACGGCTGGCACGACTGGCAGCGAGTGGATCAGTAGTGCGGTGTGAAGTCTTGGCGGTCGGGACCGAGCTGCTGCTCGGACAGATCGTCGACACCAACAGTGCGTGGATCGGCGAGCAGCTCGCGGCGTCGGGCATCGACTCGTACGAGCACCGCGTCATCGGCGACAACCAGGCGCGCATCGTCGCCGCGATGCACGACCTGCTCTCGCGGTCGGACGCGCTGATCATCTGCGGCGGCCTCGGTCCGACCCAGGACGACCTCACGCGCGACGCGATCGCGGAAGTGATGGGTGTCGAGCTGCGCCGGCGCGAGGAGCTCGTCGACGTCATCGCGTCGATGTTCTCGAGTCGCGCGCGCGACATGCCGCAGAACAACCTGCGCCAGGCCGACGTGCCCGAGGGCGGCGACGCGATCCCGAACCCGATCGGTACCGCGCCAGGGCTGCAGTGCCCGCTCGGCGACAAGATGGTCTACGCGGTGCCGGGCGTTCCGTACGAGATGCAGCTGATGATCAGCGAGCGCGTGATTCCCGATCTGCTCGCACGCGCCGGCGAGCATTCGGCGATCGTGTCGCGATCGTTGAAGACGTGGGGCGCGTCGGAGTCGGGACTCGCGGAGATGATCGCCCATCGCGTCGACGCGCAGACGAACCCGACGATTGCGTTCCTCGCGCGCGGCATCGAAGGGCTCGTCGTGCGCATCACCGCGAAGGCCGCGACGGAGGCCGACGCGCGTGCGCTCGTCGAGAACGAAGAAGTCGAGCTGCGCAAGATCCTCGGTGATCTCGTGTTCGGCGTCGACGAGGAGACGATGGAGCACGCGGTGCTCGCGCGCGTGCATGCTCGGGGCTGGACGCTCGGTGTCGCGGAATCGGTGACCGCGGGATTGATCGGCGCGCGCATCGCGAACGTGCCGGGCGCGAGCGAGACGTTCCGCGGGACGATCGGTGCCTACGCGACCGACGTCAAACGCTCGGTGCTCGGTGTCACCGCGGAGCTCGTCGTGAGCGACGAGTCGGCGCTGCAGATGGCCGAGGGCGCGCGACGCGTGCTCGGCGCCGACGTAGGTATCGCGGTCACGGGGGTCGCCGGTCCGACCGAGCAGGATGCGCAACCGGTCGGCACGGTGTGCCTCGGCATGGTGTTCCCCGAGGGCGAGCCGTTCGCGGTGACGATCCGACTTCCGGGCGATCGCGAGCGCATCCGTCAGTTCGCGACGATCTCGCTGCTCAACCTCGTCCGCCAGCGCCTCGACGCGCTGCCCTGACGCTGCTCGTCGGTCCGGTGGTACTGCGTTCGCGCGTCATGACGCGATTGCGCAGTACCACGGTCACGGGCTGAACCGGCGGTGGCACGCGCCTTCGTCGCCGTCGTGCCGCCGCGTGAGGTGCTCGACGCGGTCGGGAAGGTGTCGTGGCGCGCGATGCACCGGCCGCGGGAGCTCGCGCTGCCGCGCTTGATGTCGCCGCGCTGGACGACGCGGGATCAGTGGCACCTCACGCTGCAGTTCCTCGGGACACGAGTCGACCTCGACGAGGCCGCCGCTTTACTGCGCGGCGTGCGCGCCGAACCGCCGACGATGCGGCTCGGCGGGCTCGGCGGCTTCCCGTCGGCGAAGCGCGCGAACGTGCTGTGGGTCGGCGCGGTCGAGGGTGCGCGCGAGCTCCGTGTACTCGCGGCGTCGGTCGCGGACGTGATGACGCCGCTCGCAGGTGATCCCGACGCGCTGCCGTTCCACCCTCATCTCACCGTCGCGCGCCTCGGACGTCACGCCGACCTGCGCGACGCGATCGGCGCGACGCGCCGACCCGACCCGGTCGGTCCGCGCTGGACCGTCGACCGCGTCGTGCTGTTCGAGAGCGTCACCGCGTCGACCGGTGCGCAGTACCGCGAGCACGCCGACGTGCCCCTGCGCCCGCCGGCGCCCGAGGGTCCTTGAACCGAACGCGTGTTCGTTCTACGCTCGACCCCGTCGAGCCGGGATAACTGTCTCACCCCCTCTTTAGGGTCAGCGCCACAGCTTTCCCCGCCACCAGTTGCTCAACACGCCGGGAACGGCGAGGAGGAAAACGGAAGTGGAGCAGAACCAGGAACGCGACAAGGCCCTCGAGATGGCGCTGGCCCAGATCGACAAGCAGTTCGGCAAGGGCTCGATCATGCGGCTCGGGGAGCACGGCAACGTCGGCGTCGCCGCGATCTCGACCGGTGCCCTCTCGCTCGACATCGCCCTCGGCATCGGCGGGCTGCCGCGCGGCCGGGTCGTCGAGATCTTCGGTCCCGAGTCCTCCGGCAAGTCGACCCTCGCCATGCACGTCGTGGCCGAGGCGCAGCGCAACGGCGGCGTGTGCGCGTACATCGACGCCGAGCACGCGATGGACCCGGTCTACGCCTCGGCGATCGGCGTCAACGTCGACGACCTGCTGATCAGCCAGCCCGACACGGGGGAGCAGGGCCTCGAGATCGCCGACATGCTGATCCGCTCGGGTGCGCTCGATGTGCTCGTGATCGACTCGGTTGCCGCGCTCGTGCCCCGCGCCGAGATCGAGGGCGAGATGGGCGACACGCACGTCGGCCTCCAGGCCCGGCTCATGAGCCAGGCGCTGCGCAAGCTCACGGGCAACCTCAGCCGCTCGGGCACGATCTGCATCTTCATCAACCAGCTTCGGGAGAAGATCGGCGTCATGTTCGGCTCGCCGGAGACGACACCGGGCGGTCGTGCGCTGAAGTTCTATTCGTCGGTGCGGCTCGACATCCGTCGCGTCGAGTCGATCAAGGACGGTCCCGAGGTCGTCGGCAACCGGGCGCGCGTGAAGGTCGTGAAGAACAAGACCGCGCCGCCGTTCCGTCAGGCCGAGTTCGACATCATGTACGGCAAGGGCATCAGCCGCGAGGGCTCGATCATCGACGTGGGTGTCGACCTGGGCATCGTGAAGAAGTCGGGTGCCTGGTTCACGTACGAAGGTGAGCAGCTCGGTCAGGGCCGGGAGAAGGCGAAGCAGTTCCTCGCCGACAACCTCGACATGATGGTGGAGATCAGCGAGAAGATCCGCCTCAGCGTCGTGCCCCCCGAGCCCGAGGTCGATGTCACCGAGGGCGCCGTGCTCGAAGACGACGAGGCGGCCGAGCTCGACGCCTGAGCCGGCACGGCACGGGGTTGTAGGGCGAAATGGCCTCGGGCGCGCGATCGTGCCTCCGGCCCGCCTCTGGGTGGGGTCGGGATCGTGCGCCGCGAGCAACCGCTGACCGTGCGGCGCGGGGCCGCTCCTACACTGACGCGCCGTGACGGCGACCTCGCAGCCTCGGCGGTACTTCATCCGTACGTACGGCTGCCAGATGAACGAGCACGACTCCGAACGCATCGCGGGAGTGCTCGCCGCCGACGGCATGGAGGCCGCGGCGACCATTGAGGACGCCGACGTCATCGTCCTCAACACGTGCTGTATCCGGGAGAATGCCGACCAGAAGTTGTACGGCCATCTCGGCGCGCTGAAGCCGTTGAAGGATCAGCGGCCCGAGCTTCAGATCGCGGTCGGTGGCTGCCTCGCGCAGAAGGACCGGGAGGCGATCGCGGCGCGGGCGGCTCACGTCGACGTCGTGTTCGGCACGCACAACCTCGCGCACGCGCCCGCGCTGCTCGCACGCGCGCGGCGCGAGGGGCCGGTCGTCGAGATCCTCGAGGAGCACGACGCGTATCCGTCGGCGCTGCCGGCGCGGCGCGAGAGCCCGCACTCGGCGTGGGTGACGATCCAGATCGGGTGCGACAACTCGTGTGCCTTCTGCATCGTGCCGCAGGTGCGGGGTCGGGAGGTGAGCCGCCGGCTCGGCGACGTCGTCGCCGAGGTCGAGGCGTTGGCGGCCGACGGCGTGCGCGAGATCACGGTGCTCGGCCAGAACGTCAACTCCTACGGCCGCGACCTCGGCGCGGGCCAGTACGCGCCCCGCTTCGCGGACCTGCTCGAGGCGCTCGACGCGGTCGACGGCATCGAGCGCATCCGCTTCACCTCGCCGCACCCGAAGGATCTGCGCCCGGAGACGATCGCGGTGATGGCCGAGCGCCCGTCGGTGTGCGAGCACCTCCACCTGCCGCTCCAGTCCGGCAGCGACCGAACGCTTGCGCGTATGCACCGCGGCTACACGGCCACCCGCTACCTCGAACGTCTCGCGTCCGCCCGCGCAACGATCCCTGATCTCGCGGTGACGACCGACATCATCGTCGGCTTTCCGGGCGAGACCGACGCCGACTTCGAGGCGACTCTCGCGGTCGCCGACGCGGCCGCGTACGACTCCGCGTACACGTTCATCTTCTCGCCGCGCTCCGGCACCGAGGCCGCGGAGATGGTCGACGACTTCGTCGCCGCCGACGTCATCCAGGCGCGCATGGAACGACTCGTCGATGTGGTCGAGCGGCACGCGCTCGCGAAGCACGAGGCGCGGGTCGGACGGACGGAGGGCGTGCTCGTCGACGGGCCGTCGAAGCGCGACCCGAATGTGCTGTCCGGGCGCACGCGTCAGAACAAGCTCGTGCACTTCGCGCCCGAACGGGGCGTGGGCGCCGGTGATCTCGTCGACGTCGAGATCACCAGCGCCGCGCCGCACTTCCTGCGGGCACGCGTCGTCTCGGACCCGCAACCGGGGCGGGCGCCGCACACGGTGAGCGCCGAGACGCGCAAGCTCATCCCCGTGTCGGCGGAGTGACGACGCTGCCGCGCGAGCCGCATCTCGCGATCGTCGGACCGACGGCATCGGGCAAGTCGGCGCTCGCACTCGCCGTGGCGTGCGAGCGGGACGACGTCGAGATCGTCTCGCTCGACTCGATGCAGGTATACCGGGGCATGAACATCGGTACCGCCAAGCCGCGCGCCGAGGAGCGCGCGGCGGTGCCGCACCATCTGATCGACGTCGCCGATCCGTCGGAGGACTGGTCGGTGCGCCGCACGCAAACGCAGGTGCGCGACGCGCTCGACGGGATCGAGGCGCGCGGGAACCGTGCGCTGCTCGTCGGCGGCACCGGCCTCTACGTGCACGCGGTCGTCGACGACCTCGCGATCCCCGGCGACGATCCCGGTCGGCGCGCCGAGCTCGAGGCGCAGACCGCGACCCCGGACGGACTCGTCGCCGCCTACCGAGACCTCACCGCGAACGATCCCGCCGCGGCCGCGCGCATCGAACCGAACAACCGGCGTCGCATCGTGCGCGCGCTCGAGGTGATCGCGGCGACCGGGCGCCCGTTCTCCTCGTTCGGCCCCGGCGTCGACCAGTTCGGCGAGCCCCAGCTGCCGGTTCGTCTCGTCGGGATCTGGCTGCCGCGCGCCGAGCTGGCGCGCCGCATCGCGCAGCGGGTCGACACGATGTTCGCGAGCGGACTCGTCGACGAGGTGCGCGCGCTCGAAGCCTCGCCCGCCGGTATGTCGCGCGGTGCGATGCAGGCCATCGGCTATCGCGAGGTCTTCGACCTCCTGCACGGTGAGATCGCGACCGAACGAGAGGCCGCGAACCAGATCGCGCACCGCACCCGTCGGTTCGCGCGCCGCCAGCGCATGTGGTTCCGCCGCGACCCGCGCATCACCTGGCTCGGATGCGACCGCGAGCCCGAGCGCCTCGCGCCGGCGGTCCGCGCGCTCTGGGATCGCAGGCCGGCCCGGATCGCCGCATGACCGTCGTCAAGCTCGCGAAGCTCCACGCGACCGGGAACGACTTCCTCGTGCACCAGGCGTCGACCCCACTCGGCTCCCGGATCGGCGCCGCGCTCTGCGACCGGCACCGCGGCATCGGCGCCGACGGCCTCATCACGCTCGGTCCCGGTCGCAACGGCGCCGACTGCTCGATGACGCTCCACAACGCCGACGGGGGCGAAGCCGAGTTGAGCGGTAACGGGCTGCGCTGTCTCGCCTACGTTGCCGCTCGCTCCGGTCTCGGAACGCACGACACGCTCGTCGTGGAAACGGCCGCGGGACGGCGCGTGATCCACCTCGAGCGCGACCCACACGGTCGGGTGACCGATGCCGATGTCGACATGGGCGCGGTCACCTTCGACCCGCGCGCGATCGGACTCGCGACCGACAAGGCACAGGATCTCGAAGCGACGTTCCACGGCGTGACCTACCGCGGCGACGCGGTCGGCGCGGGCAACCCACACTTCGTGCTCTTCGTCGACGATCCCGACGATGCGCGCGTCGCGCAGCACGGTCCGCGCCTCGAACGCGACGACCGCTTCCCGAACCGCACGAACGTCGAGTTCGTCAGGGTCGACACGCGCGATCGGATCCGCATGCGGGTCTGGGAACGCGGAGCGGGGGAGACGTTGTCGTGCGGCACCGGCGCGTGCGCGGCCGCGGCGGCGGCGCACCGGCGCGGCCTCGTCGACGACGACGTCACGGTTGTCGTCCCCGGCGGCGAGCTGCGACTTCGCATCGGCGAGACGGTGTCGCTCGCCGGGCCCGTCACCCACGTCTTCGACGTCGAGATCGACCTCGACGCGCTGGCGACCGCGTGAGCCGTCGCCCGTCGTCGGCGCCGCGCTCGCAGCCCGCGGGGCGAGGACGCCGGCGCCTCACCGCAACCGAGATCGACCTCAGCGTCGTCCGCCAGCGCGCGCTGCTCGTCGGCACCGGCTTCGGCATGGGTTCGCTCGACGAAGCGGAGGAGTCGCTGCTCGAGCTGTCGTTGCTCACCGAGACCGCAGGCGCGGAGCCCGTGCACGTCACGTTGCAGCGCCGGCCGACACCCGATCCCGCGACGTACGTCGGCAAGGGCAAGGCGCAGGAGCTGCGCGAGATCAGCGAGGCGCTCGACGTCGACGTCGTCGTGTTCGACGACGAGCTCACGCCCGCGCAGCAGCGCAACCTCGAGCAGCTGTTCGAACGCGACGTCGTCGATCGCGTCGCGCTCATCCTCGACATCTTCGCCCAGCACGCGACGAGCCAGGAAGGCATGCTGCAGGTCGAGCTCGCGCAGCTGCGCTATCGCCTGCCGCGCCTGCGCGGCCGTGGCACCCAGCTGAGTCAGCAGGGCGCGGGCATCGGCACGCGTGGTCCCGGCGAGACGCAGCTCGAGGTCGACCGTCGTCGCATCCTGCGCCGGGTGCAGCAGCTCGAACGCGACCTCAAGGCGCTCACGAAGACGCGTGAGACGCAACGCAAGGCGCGCCTGCGCAACGGCCTCGCGCGCATCGCGCTCGTCGGCTACACGAACGCGGGCAAGTCGACGTTGTTGAACCGGCTCACGCACTCCGACGCGCTCGTCGAGAACCAACTCTTCTCGACGCTCGATCCCACGACTCGTCGACTGCGCCTCGCGGGCGGCGAGACCGTGCTCGTCTCCGACACCGTCGGGTTCGTGCAACGCCTGCCGCACCAACTGGTCGAAGCGTTCCGCTCGACGCTCGAAGAGGTCGTCGACGCCGATCTCCTGCTCCAGGTGATCGACGCGAGCCGTCCCGACGTCGACGCGCGGATCAGTGCGGTGCGCGCGGTGCTCGTGGAGATCGGCGCGCACGATCGTCCGGAGCTGATCGTGTGGAACAAGTGCGACCTCGCGTCACCCGACGACGTGAACGCGCTGTTGCACGGCACGCGCGGCTCGGTCGCGGTGTCGGGCGCGACGGGTAAGGGCGTCGACGAGCTGCGCGACGCGATCGCGGACCGACTGCGGTCGCTCGACCGACTCGTCGAGCTCGTCATTCCGTACGACCGTGGTGACGTGCTCGCGGCGCTCCATCGCGACGGTGAAGTCGTCGTCGAAGTGCACGCCGACGAGGGCACCCGCGTGCGGGCCCGACTGCCCGATCCGGTGCTGGAGCGCTTCCGCGGCTTCGTCACCACCTGAGCCGTCGGGGCGGGCGCGCAAGCTCGCCCGCCGGTTCCGGTCGGATCGGTCGCGGTCGGAGGGTCGCAGATAGGCTCGGCCGCGATGGCGACCGTCGTGCCGTTCGTGCCGCCGCCGTACCCCTACGAGCGTCTCGACGCGCTCAAGCAGATCGCCGACACGCTGCCCGGCGGCGTCGTCGACTGCTCGATCGGCACGCCCTGCGATCCGGTGCCGGATCTCGTCGCGAGCGCGGCGGCCGACGCCGCGCGCGTATCGATGGGCTACCCGCCGTCGGCGGGCACGCCCGCGCTGCACGAAGCCGCGGCTGCGTGGATGGCGCGCCGCCTCGGTGTCGACGTCGCGCCCGACGATCTCGCCGCGTGCATCGGTACGAAGGAGATGGTCGTCTCCCTGCCGCACCTCCTCGCGCTGCGGCGGCCCGACCGTGACACGGTGCTGTATCCCGCGGTCGCGTACCCGTCGTACGAGATGGGCGCGACGCTCGCCGGTCGCCGCGCGGTACCGGTCGCGCTCGACGCCGACTGGCACCTCGATCTCGACGCGATCGACCCCGACGACGCCGCCCGCGCGCTCGTGCTCTGGATCAACGAGCCCGGCAACCCGTCGTCGTCGGCGGCCGACGTCGCGTACCTCGAGTGTGTCGCCGAATGGGGGCGCGCGCACGACGTCGTGATCGCGAGCGACGAGTGTTACGTCGAGTTCGCGCCGCCGCGCGCCACGATCCTGCGCACGGGCTTCGATCATGTGCTCGCGGTGCACAGCCTCTCGAAGCGCTCGAACCTCGCGGGCATGCGTGTGGGCTTCTTCGCCGGCGATCCCGAGCTCGTGCACTACCTCGTCGAGACGCGCAAGCACGCGGGCTTCATGGTGCCGACTCCGGCGCAGGCGGCCGCGGTCGCCGCGCTCGGCGACGACGAGCACGTCGAGGTGCAGCGCGAGCGCTACCGCGCCCGTCGCGACCTCGTCGTCGAACGCCTCGCCGACGTCGGCCTGAAGCATGCGGGCGGACCGATGCTCTTCTATCTCTGGTTGCGCGACGAGTCGGGTGCCGACGGCTGGGCGGTCGCCGACCGCCTCGCGCGCGCCGGTCTGCTCGTGTCGCCCGGCGAT
This sequence comes from Acidimicrobiia bacterium, assembly GCA_036271555.1. Taxonomy (NCBI): domain Bacteria; kingdom Bacillati; phylum Actinomycetota; class Acidimicrobiia; species Acidimicrobiia bacterium. The sequence goes on along the minus strand of DATBAK010000092.1, from coordinate 923 downwards.
CTCTACGGTGACGCGGGCGCGCCGTACGCGCGGCTCGCGCTCGTGCAACCGCGCGAGCGCTTGGAGCCCGCGCTCGATCGACTCGCGAAAGGCGGAGGATGAGCGACCCGACCCTGCAGGCGACGATCACGAAGCTCTGGGAGGCGGGCGCCGACTTCGAGTCGGTGCTGTCGCGCGCGGAGGCCTACGACGCGGTGCACACCGCGATGTCGATGCTCGACCGGGGCGAGGCGCGCGTCGCCGAGGTGATCGACGGCGACGTCGTCGTGTACGAGTGGGCGAAGCAGGCGGTGCTCATGTGGTTCCGCGTGCGCGACCTCGAGACGATCGAAGCGGGCCCCTTCGAGTACGTCGACCGGTTGCCGCTCAAGCACGGCTTCCGTGATGCGGGAGTGCGCGCGGTACCCGGTTCGCAGGCGCGCTTCGGCAGCTATCTCGGCAGCGGCGTCGTGCTCATGCCGTCGTACGTGAACGTCGGTGCGTACGTCGACGACGGCACGATGGTCGACACGTGGGCGACGGTCGGATCGTGCGCGCAGATTGGCAAGCGCGTGCACCTCGCCGGCGGGGTCGGCATCGGTGGCGTGCTCGAGCCGCCGCAGGCGAAGCCGGTCGTGATCGAGGACGACGTGTTCATCGGCTCGCGCTGCATGATCGTCGGCGGGGCGCGCGTGCGGAAGGGCGCGGCGCTCGGCGCGGGCGTGATCCTCACCGCGAGCATCCCGGTGATCGACGCGCAGACCGGCGAGGAGATCTCGCGCGGCGATGTTCCCGAGCGCGCGGTCGCGGTGCAGGCGACCCGTCCGCGCGAGTTTCCGGGCGGCACGTTCGGCCTGTCGTGCGTGCTCGTGCTGCGCTATCTCCCCGAAGGCGAGGGGCACGAGGACCTGCAGCTGAACGACGTGCTGCGGGAGCACGGCATC
>DATBAK010000091.1 GCA_036271555.1 Acidimicrobiia bacterium | reverse complement strand
CACTGAGTGACGCGGCGCAGGTGGTGCACACCTTCAGCGGCACCGCCGGCGTCCTGTCGGTGACCGAGCCGCAGCAGACGATCCACAACGAGGAGACGGTGATCAACGTCTCGAAGTGGGTCTGCCTCGCCATCGCCATCGTGCTGATCATTTCAGCCGCTGTCCTGATCCTCAACACCATCCGCATGGCCATCTTCGCCCGACGGCGGGAGGTCTCTGTGATGAAGCTGGTCGGGGCCACCAACTGGTTCATCCGGATCCCGTTCATGTCCGAGGGACTCCTGCAGGGTCTGTTCGGGTCGTTACTCGCGGCCGTCGTGGTCTATTTCGTGTACCTCTTCATCAACCACGAGGGTGGTGGGAAGACGTCCAGCAACATCTTCACGGCGATGCACATGTCCGGATCCGAGGTCTTACTGACCAACGTCGTCGCGGTCATCGTCGGCATGGCGATCGGCTCCATCGGCTCCGCCATCGCGATCCGCCGCTTCCTCGACGTCTGACCGTGTGACGGGCCAGCGGGAGTCCGCCGCGAACGGCTCGAAGCCCGACCTGTCGCAGTCTCGCTTCTTCTGCAACAACGCCCGCAAGGGATCGCTGGTCTGCGCCGTCCTGGCTTTCGTCGCGCTGGTCATCGGTGGGGGCTTCGCCGAGATCAGCTCGAACGGGTCGCCGACGTCCCTCGAGACGGCCGTCGTGCGCTGGGTCATTCTGGGCTCCCTCGTCATCGGGGTGACCCTCTATGTCATCGGCGGTCGCATGCTCCGCAGCAGCCGCAGCTAGCCTCGGACGGGTCGCTCAGTTCCAGACGTTGACGACCCCGACCGCGTTGAATGGGCTCGAGGCGCTCTGCGTGGCCTGGCACTCGACGGTCCACCCGTGTGCACTATGGGTGGGCGAATGGCAGTCGGCGACCGCGTTCGTCGCGCTCGGCGTGGGGCAGGCATAGGGCCCCCGCCCGTCCCACGCCGCGTTGACGTGCACGCAGACTTCGCCGTTCTGGAGCCGCACGGCCCAGACGCTCTTCTGCGGCGCTGCCTTCGATGCCGGGGGCAGCGCGCCGACGGCGAACCGGGTGATGTCCGTCACGCTCGGGTCGGGCACGCAGAGGAGCGGCCCCTTGGTCGCCCGGGGAGGGGCGAAGCAGGGGTCGTAGATGGCGCCGCCGTGCTGCGCGGTGCACCGGTAGGAGGCCGCGCCGGCTACGCCCGGGCCCGTGCAACTCCCGGACACCTGCTGTGCGACCTGGAGATCCTGGGCGACGCCGCCCGTGGCCGTGAACGGAGAGAAGGACAACTCCGGCGTCGCCGGCGTGACCGACGTGGGGACGGGGGCAGCGGACGGGGCCGTCGATCGGCGTGCCGCCGTCGACGAGGTGGTCGTCGGGCGCGCGGCGCCCGCTCGGGCGTGTGCCGATGGCGTGCTCGGGCCGCTGCAGGCCGACACGGCCGCAGCCAACGCGGTGACGACGGCCAGCGGTACCAGGCGGCGGCACGGGAAGTCCCGGAACATGGCCTTGCATGCTCGCACAGACCGCAGTGTCCGATGGCCGCGTCGCCCGGGGCATCTGGGCCAGACTGATGCCATGGGGAGTGCGGGCGACAAGCCCAGGAAGCAGAAGCGACGGTTGGCCAAGGTGCCGAAGTACGAGGAGCCCAACACGTTGCCGGCAACGGGACTGACCGGGAGCTCCGGCGACGTCTACGGCTCGCGCTATGGGCATTCGGCCGACCACCACGGGCAGCCGAAGCCGCCCGGACGCTTCGGCGCCTTCGTCCTTCGGACACTGGGGATGAAGCCCAAGTCGTAAAGCGATCCATCCTCGACTTGCCCGCGAAATTCGGCCCGGTGAGGTTTCCAGCAAGGTTCTCGTCAAGGAGAGGCCATCACGCTGGGAGCGCCCTCGGACTGAGGGCGTCCACGAAAGCGAGGATGCAGATGGCGAACACCACGACGATCACGGGGAACCTGACCCGTGAACCCGAGATCCGTTACACGCGTGAGGGGCAGGCAACGGCCCAGCTCGGCGTGGCCGTGAACCGGCGTTGGCAGGACCGTGCGACCCAGGAGTGGCAGGAGTCGACGTCGTTCTTCGACGTCGTCTGCTGGCGTGATCTGGCGGAGAACGTGGCCCTGAGCCTGACCAAGGGCATGCGGGTCGTCGTGACCGGCCGCCTGGAGCACCGGACCTGGGAGACCGAGGAGGGGGAGCACCGTTCCAAGGTCGAGATCACGGCGGACGAGGTGGGGGCCAGCCTGCGCTTCGCCACGGCCGACGTGCACAAGGTCGAGCGGCGTGGGTCGGTCTCGGCCGAGAACGGCGATGGCGACAGCGACGCCGCTGAGGCGTTGGCCGTCGAGGCCTGAACGATGCCGTGGCTCATCACGACGCCCGGATGGCCAGCGCTGGTCGCGCACCTGGCCAGCGTGACGGCGCACATCATGGCGGGTCCTGCCTCAGCCACGGGCGCGGCGGCGGGCGCGGTCGCCTGTGCCGGCGCGCTGGTGCGGCGCGCCCGTACCCGCCAGCGCGCAGCGGGCCCCACGACCTGATGGAGGATCAGGCCTCGGGCTCGTAGGTCAGCGAGAGCGAGTTGACGCAGTAGCGCTGCCCGGTGTCGGTGGGCCCATCGGGGAAGACATGTCCCAGATGGCCACCGCACCGGGCACACAGGATCTCGGTGCGCGCCATGCCGAAGCTGCGCTCCCTGCGCTCCACGACGGTGCCCGCGGCGCGGGCCCGGTCAAAACTGGGCCAGCCGGTGCCGGAGTCGAATTTCGCATGGGTGTCGAAGAGCTCGGCGCCGCAGACAGCGCAATGGAAGACCCCGGCACCGTCGACATGCAGCAGCTCACCCGACCACGGGGGCTCGGTGCCGGCACGGCGCAGCACGGCATAACGGTCAGCGGGGAGCGCTCCCTTCCACTCCTCCTCGGTCTTGGTGACCTCGAATGTCGTCTCTGCGCCACGGGGCTTGCGGGTGAACATGATGGGCCCTTCTCTGCAATGGGGGTGACACATCCTCGATCGGCGGCCGCCGTCCGCCATCATCCGGCGAAAGGTGGTTTGGATTCCGACAATTAAGGAACAACTTAGGGGTGGAACACCGGGGATGCGGAGGTACGAGGGGTGGACGCTCGCAAGAGGCTCAAGTTGTTCGTCGGCGGCGTGCTCCTGGGGGTGAGCATGTTTCTGATCGGGGGCATCGGGGTCGTGCCGGCGCACAGTACCCGGGAGCCGACGGCCGAGTTGCAGCCATGGCTCCAGAAGACCATGTGCGACTACCCGTCGGTGGACTGCACCTCCCGGGGCTCGGTGGTGTCGTCTCGGTCCGTGCCGCGCAGCGGGACCTGACACGCCGCGGGAGTTCCGGGCTCAGGCCGCCAACCCGACGCCGGCGCTGCCCATGAGGAAGAGGAAGTTGTCGGTGTAGAATTGGCGGCGCACCTCGGCATCGGCATCGCCCAGCGAGGCCTCGAAGCGCTCCAGCGGCTTGCGCCCGCCCTCCACGTGCGGATAGTCGGAGGAGAACAGCACCAGATCGGCGCCGCCCTGTTCCACAATCCAGCCCACGTCCTCGGTCGGGTAGGGCGTGAAGCGGCACTGTCGGTGGACGTAGTCGCTCGGCCGCAGCGAGAGCGCCTGCAGACGCTCCTCGTGGCGGTGGAACGCCTCGAAGGCGGACTCCATCTGGCGCAGCCAGGACGGCACCCACACGGCGCCCTGCTCAATCACCCCGATGCGCAGATCGGGGAAGGCCTCCAGCACGCCGTCGAAGATCAGGGTCGCCAGCGTCTGGGCCGGCGGCACCGGGATGCCCATGTAGTCGACGGAGCGGAAGTTCTCCTCGCCGCCGTGGAAGTCGGGCGGGATCGGAAGACCGTTGCGGAAGTAGGCGGGGTCGATGAGCTCGCCGGTGCCGCCGACGTGGAAGACGATGGGCACGCCCGCTTCCTCGGCGCGCGCCCACACCGGATCGAGCGCGCGGTGCGACGGCGAGTGCTCGGGCGGGCAGCCCGACGCGACGAGCAACGCGGCCGCGCCCATTGCGATCGCCTCGTCGGCCATCGCGACCGCGCGCTCGAAATCGACGAGCGGCACGTACAAGGTCGACAGCAGTCGCGCGTCGGCCGCGCAGAACTCGGTCATGCCGCGGTTGTGTGCGCGCGCGACGCCGTACGCGAAGTCGACGTCGCCGCGGTGCTCCCACTCGTGCAGCCGTCCGTTGTGGAACGTGTTGAACACGAGCTGGCTCGCGAAGCCGAGCAGATCGAGCGCGCGCGGGCGGTCCTCGGCGATGAACGATCCCGTCGCCGCGAAGTTCTTGCGGGCCATGATCTCGTCGGCTTCGACGGCGCGGTACTCGGCGGACGCGTGCTTGGCGCGAATGCGGTCGAACGCAGTGTCGAGGTCGCGTCGCTGCTCGTCGGGATCGCCGGTCTGGCGCAGCTCGTTACCGCTCGCCAGCTCGAGCGGCTTGATGCGATCACGGATGCCGGGATCGGCGTGGTCGCGTAACCACGTCGGCGGCTCCATGATGTGCGCGTCGGCATCGTGGACGATCCGGCCGGTCACGTACGGCATGCCGATCAGTCTCTCACCGGCATCGTGCCCGCAGCACGGCGAGCGCAGCGAGGAGCGGCGAGCGCGGCGAGCGCGACCAGAAAACTCAGTAGTCGCCGGAACGGGCGGGTCGCTTCGCGGACCGCCCGACCCACTCCCATCACGCGTCAGGAGCGGCGAGCGCAGCGAGCGCGACCAGAAAGCTCAGTCGTCGCCCATGTCGAGGAGGTCCGAGGCGGCGGCGAGCGCGGTGGCGAGCGCGGTCGCCTTCTCGTAGACGGCGACGAAGTAGTGCTCGGCGACGGTCTCGCGGCTCGGCAGCGGCGGCGGGCCGAGCGAGCGGATCATCGCCGTCGGGTCCTCCGACGGACGGATGAGCTCGATCGTCTCCTCGTCGTCGTGCTCGACGCCCCAGAAGTCGCGGGTCGACGGCTTGCGCGCGCGCCCACCGCGCTTGTTGCGCTTCCGGTTCGCCATCACGCACCTCCGGTCGCGGCGAGGTCGTCGGTGAGCACCTCGTCGGCGCGGATGCCGAGCGCGACGCGCAGCTGGCCACTGTCGAGATCGGCGAGCGAGCTCGACTTCGGCAGCACGAGATCCGCGATGCGCCGCTTGCCCGCGACGACTTCCTCGACGCGCTCGTCGACGGTGCCCGGACAGATCAAGCGGTGGCAGATGACCGTGCGCGTCTGCCCGATCCGCCACGCGCGGTCGCGCGCCTGGTCCTCGACGGCGGGATTCCACCAGCGGTCGTACAGCACGACGTGACTCGCGGCGGTGAGGTTGAGACCGGTGCCGCCGGCCTTGAGCGACAGCACGAGCGCGCCCGGACCTTCACGCGCCTGGAAATCGTCGATCATCTGATCGCGCACGCCCCGCGTCAGGCCGCCGTGGTAGCAGTCGATCGGCATGCTCATCCGCTTGGTGAGGTGCGCGGCGAGCCGCACGCCCCACTCCGCGAAGTGCGTGAACACGAGCAGCCGCTCACCCGCGGCGAACACGGTGTCGACGATCTCTTCGAGCCGCGCGAGCTTGCCGGAGCGACCGTCGAGCGGGCCGTCGTCGTCGTGCTCGTACGCGGCGGGGTGGTTGCAGATCTGCTTCAGCGCGGTGATCGCGGCGAGGATCTGGCCTTTGCGGCGCTCCTCACCGTCGTCGTCCTGCGCGGCGACGAGCTTGTCGAGCACCGCCTGGTAGAGGCCGATCTGCTCCTGCGTCATCGAGCAGCGGTCGAGCTCGTCGATCTGGTCGGGCAGCTCGGCCGCGATCTCGGGCTCCATCTTCGTGCGGCGGAACACGAGGATGCCGTTGAGCGCGCGCATCGCGTCCTCGCCGACGACCTTCGTGCTGTCGCTGTCGCGCGACAGCGCGGCGATGAACTGCGGGCGCGTGCCGACGAGACCGGGGTTCGTGAAGTCGAGGATCGCCCAGAGGTCGCCGAGGCCGTTCTCGATCGGCGTCCCCGTGAGCGCGACACGCGTGCGCGCGTCGATGCGACGCAGCAGTTGCGACGTGTCGTTCGACGGGTTCTTGATGGCCTGGGCCTCGTCGAGGATGACGGTGTCCCACGTGATCTCGGAGATCGCGTCCACGTCGCGCACCGCGGTGCCGTAGGTCGTGATGACGATGTCGGCGCCCGCGACTTCTGTTGCGAGCTCGCCGGCCGACGCGCGGTTCGCACCGTGGTGCACGACGACGTGCAGGCTCGGCGTGAAGCGCGCGGCCTCCGCGTTCCAGTTGCCGACGACCGCGGGAGGCGCGATCACGAGCGCGGGTCCGTCGCCCGAGCTCGCCAGGAGCTGCGCGAGCATCGTCGGCGTCTTGCCGAGACCCATGTCGAGCGCGAGGCAGCCGCCGAGCCCGACCGAGTCGAGGAAGCCGAGCCAACCGAGCGCCTCGACCTGGTAGCTGCGGAGCTCGCCGTTGAAACCCGACGGCGCGTGCACCGCCTCGGCGGAGAGGTTCGAGGCCGCGTTCAGCAGGTCGACGGCCCAGCCGTTGCCGTGGACGCTGATCCCGCCCGCGAGCGCGCCGCCTTCGAGACCGAGGGCGAGCCGCAGCATCTCGCCGCCGGTCAGCTGCGTCTTCTTCGACCGTTCGGCGAGGGCCTCTGCGGCTTGCTGGAGGTCGGCCTTCTCGATCGCGACCCAGCGGCCACCGGAGCGGATGAGCGGGCGCGCTTCCTTCGCGAGCCGCGCGATGTCGGCGGCCGACAGCTCGACGTCGTCGAACACCGCAGACCAGCGCACGTCGGCGAGCTGGTTCGCGCCGACGGCCGTCGTCGACTCCGCGTCGGCGAACACGCGCAACGACGCCTTGGGACGCCGGCGCGAGAGCGCGGGCACGCGCACGTCGAACCCCGCGGCGAGCAGCTGCTCGCCGGTGTTCGTCATGAGGTCCCAGGCCTCGTCCTGGCTCAGCACCACCTGCCCGCGGCGCGTTCCGCCCGGCCGCATGAGCGGCGGGAGGAGCCGTTCGAGGCGCGCCATCTCGTCCTCGAGGTCGCGCCGCTCGTTGCCGCCGTCGACGATCGCCTGCTCGATCGCGACGAGATCTCCGTCGCGTCCCTTCGCGAGCACCTCGAGCTTCCAGACGTCGGATTCGTCGGGCGGGTTGAGCCGCACGATGAGACGCGTGTGCTCACCGGTGACCGAGCGACCCCAACGCTCGACGCGCGCGGAGATCTCACTCCCGAGCCTGATGGGCGAGTCGAACGCGCTGCCGTCGAGACGCGAGAGGAACGCTTCGGCGACGTCGGTCGCGGTGCGGATGCGCGGCGGCGGCGCAGGAACTTCGAGGCGGCGCGCGCTGTCGCGGCAGATCGCGTCGACCATGCCCGTGAGTGCGGAACGCGTGAGCGCCCGCGCATCGACCTTGGGATCGAGCGCGAGCAACGCGCGGGGCATGTCGGCGACCGCGCTCGCGAGCCGCACCGGGTCGACGAGCGCGGGCGTCCACCGGACGGAGTACGACGCGTTCGAGTCGTTGCTGCTGCCGCTCCCCCGCTTGCGCTGCCGCAGCAGCGGCACCATCGCGCCGTGCGCGACGAGCTCGACGGCCCAGATCGCGACGCGTCCGAGCCAGCGCACGCTCGGCGCGAGGTCGTCGCCGGCCTCGTCGGCGCCCGCGGCCACGAGCCAGCCGAGTACCTCGCCGACGGGGATCGCGAGCGCGTCGGCGTTGCCGACACCGGGGACGGGTACCGGCGCGTGGCGCGTCCAACCCTGCGCGGGCGCGTGCGCCTCGGCGAGCATGCCGGTCACGTGGTCGCCGGACGCGAGCGGCGTGCCGGGACCCGCGGCCCACGCCACCACCCGACCCGGCTCCCACGAAGCCTGGAGCTGGACCCGCCCCGGGGCGACGACGTCCTCGTCGTCCTCTTCGTCGTCGTCGCCGTCGGTCGCGCCGCGGGTGAGTCGGTTCCACGCGGTCGCGAGCCGCTTCCGTTCCGCCTCGAGGTCGGCGACGACCTGCGCGCGCTCTTCGCCCCGCAGGGTCTTCGCGGTCGCGAGGTGCTCCTCCGCGTCGCGCAGCAGGCGGGCCAGCGTGGCGCGCCACTCGAGCTTGTGCGCGTCGAGCGCCGCGAGTTGCTCGGCCGTCGCGACCCCGTCGGCTTCCGCGCCGACGTACATCTCGAGCTGCCACTCCGACAGCGACGGCACGATCGACGTCGTCACGGGCGCGTGCTCCTGCGACACGGCGCCGGTCGCCGATCTCCGGGTCTCGATCCCGTCGGAATCATCAGTCTCCGCTGCTGGCGCTCGCCGGCGGGCCGGCGCGCTTCCTCGAAGAACGAACGGACGAAGCGTCGGCGGGCGGAACCCGCCGGCCTTCCGGACCGGGTGGCTTGCAGATACCCGGTCGCCCGCGTCATCCGGCTCCGCTGACCCGGATGATCTGGCCGTTCCTTGCCATGCTAGAGCATCGGACCCGGCCGCCGGCGCACCCTCGACCGGCGCAACTTCCCCTCTTCATTCGGCCGGTCGAGCGCCGAAACAAAGGCATGACGTCCGGAACGGCGGTGAGCGCCGGCCCGTACCTCGCGATCTGCGCGTTGCTGGTCGGATCGGGGGTGCAGAAGCTGCGGCGACCGGCCCCGGCCCGAGCGGCGCTGTGGGCCGCGGGCGCGCGTGTGCCCACCGTCGCGGTGCTCGGCGTCGGGGCCGTCGAGATCGGTGCCGGGGTGATCGGCGCGGCGTGGGGACGGGTCGCGGCCGTCGCCGTCGCGCTCGCGTACGCGGCGCTGGCCGCGTTCGCGCTCCGTCTGTGGCGGCGCGCGCCGTCGACACCATGCGGCTGCCTCGGCTCCGGGACCGCAACGGTCACGCCCGCACACCTGTTCGTCGACGTCGCCGCGGTGTGTGTGGCCGTGGTCGCGGCGCGCAACGGTCCCCCGCTCGCGCACCTCGCGCACGCGCCGTTCACGGCCGCGGTGTTCGTCGCGCTCGTGGGGTGCTGCGTCGCGTTGCTGACCCTCACGCTCGACGCGTTGCCCGCATTGCAGCACGTGACGAAAGACCGGCAGTCGTGACCGCGATCGTCGCGATCGAGACGGTCGCGCTCCTCCTCCTCACCGTTCTCGTCGCGGGGCTGTTGCGCAGTCACGCCGAGATCCTGCGCCGCCTGCACTCGCTCGGCGCGGGCTTCGACGAGTCGTCGACCGACGTGCGGGTCGACATGCCGCGTGCGAGCGCCGGCTTCGCGGCCGCGCTCGACGTCGACGGGGTCGGGCTGCACGACGACGCGGTGCACGTGTCGATCGCGGGGACGCGCCACCGCACGCTGCTCGCGTTCCTATCGAGCGGCTGCCTCACGTGCCGCGGCTTCTGGGACGCGTTCCGCGACCCGCGCGCGCTCGGGCTGCCGGACGGGCTGCGACTCGTCATCGTCGCGAAGGACGCCGAGGCCGAGAGCCTGAGCCAGTTGCGATCGCTCGCGCCCGGATGGGCACCGGTCGTGCTGTCGAGCGCGGCGTGGGATGCGTACGGCGTGCCCGGCTCGCCCTACTTCGCGCTCGTCGACGGCGCCGCCGGACGCGTGCGCGGCGAAGGCACCGGCACGAGCTGGCCGCAGGTGTGGAACCTGCTGCAGCAGGCGGCCGACGACACGAACGAGCGGCTCATCGACCGCGAGCTCCTCACCCACGGCGTCACACCCGGCGACACGAGCCTCTACCGAACGGCCGACGAGATCGCGCGGGTCGCCGACCGGTGAACGCGCCGGTCGTCGCCGTCGGCATCGTCCTCGCGGCGCTCGCGGCGGCGCGCAGCGCCTGGTCACCCTGAGGAGAGTCGATGCTCGCGAGCATCAACCCGCTCGGGGAGCGGGCACGCGGTCAGCACTACTGGGTCACGGTCGCCGCGTACGTCGTCGCGTCGACGGTCGCGGCCGCGCTCCTGGGCGCGCTGCTCGGCTGGGCGGGCGCGCCGTTGCCTCGCGCCGCAATCGCGATCGTCGGCGTCGTCGCGCTGGTCGCGCTGCTTGCGGAGCGATTCGGCGTACGCGTCCCCGGTCCCCGCCGGCAGGTGAACGAGAACTGGCTCGTGTCGTACCGCGGTTGGGTCTACGGCGCGGGCTTCGGCGCGCAGCTCGGGCTCGCGTTCGTCACGATCGTCACCGCGTCGGCCACGTGGATCGCGTTCGCGTGCGCGTTGCTCGCCGGAAGCACGGTCGGTGGTGCGCTCGTCGGCGCGGTCTTCGGCCTGGTGCGCGCGCTGCCGATCCTGTCGGGCGCGCGCGTGCGCGATCCCGAGTCGCTGCGCGCGCTCGTACGCCGGCTCGACCGCGTGCGACCACGCGTCGCGACCGTCACCGCCGCCGTGCAGGGCGTCTCCGCGCTCGGGCTCGTCGCGCTCGCGATCGGACACGTCGCATGAGGCAGATCTCGGCCTACGGCGTGAGCGTTGCGGTGCCGACCGCGTGGGAGTGCCGCATCATGCGGCGGATCGCCGCGGCCGGAGAGCAGACGCACGCGGTCGTGCACCTCGCCAACTTCGCGCTCCCCGAGCAACGCGACGACTTCGGCGGGAACGTCACCGCGACCATGGGCCCGACCGACGTGTTCGCAGTGCTCTTCGAGTACGGGCCCGCATCGGCGAACCGCGCGCTGTTCCGTGCGCAGGGCCGGCCCGTCCTCACCTTCGACCACTTCGGCGCGCGTCGCTTGCAACGCCCGCGCCCGAACCAGCTCGGGTGCCAGCAGTTCTTCACCGAGAACGGGCGCGCGTTCTGCCTCTACGTCGTCGCCGGCAGTCGCGCCGCGCTCACGACCGCGACCGTCGACGTCAACGCGAGCGTCCACGCGATGGCGATCGCGCACGCGGAGCCCGCGTCGTGACCGTCGCCGAACGGGTCGTCGCGCGCGTCACGCACTGGCTCGGCCGCGGCTCGACGCGGCGCGGCTTCCTCGTGAACACCGCGGTCATCGGCTCCGCGCTCGCTGTCAATCCGCTGCGCTTCCTGTTGAAGCCGGGCACCGCCTACGCGGCGCTGTGCGGGCCCGACGCGGGCTGCAACTCGGGCTGGACCGCGATGTGCTGCTCGGTGAACGGCGGCATGAACACCTGCCCGCCGGGCACGATGCCTGCGGGCTGGTGGAAGGCCGACAACTCGGGCTTCTGCAACGGCGCCGCCCGCTACTACATCGATTGCAACATCACCTGCGGTCCGTGCGGCTGCGGCGGCAACGGGGTGTGCTCGGGCACGGGCTGCGTGAGCTGCGGATGCCACTGCGCGACCGGCACGTGCGACGAGCGCCACGTCTGCTGCACCGAGTTCCGCTACGGACAGTGCAACCAGGACGTTGCGTGCCTCGGGCCGATCATCTGCCGCGTCGTCACGTGCGTGCCGCCGTGGCAGTTCGACGCGAGCTGCACCACGACCGCGGCGACATCGCAGGCGACCGCGCTGCACGACGCGCCGTGCCTCCATTACGAAGAAGCATCGGTGTTCGGGTTCGGCACCGCGGCCGCCATGGGTTCACCGCACGGCGCGTTGCGCGCGCCGATCGTCGGGATCGACGCGACTCCGACCGGCAAGGGCTACTGGTTGGTCGCCTCCGACGGCGGGATCTTCTGCTTCGGCGACGCGCGCTTCCACGGCTCCACCGGCGCGATCCGGTTGAACGAGCGCATCGTCGGCATCGCGTCGACGCGCACCGGCGCCGGCTACTGGTTGGTCGCCGCCGACGGCGGGATCTTCTGCTTCGGCGACGCGCGCTTCCACGGCTCCACCGGCGCGATGCGATTGCGCGAGCCGATCGTCGGCATCGCCGCGACCGCGACCGGCGATGGCTACTGGCTCGTGGCCGCCGACGGCGGGATCTTCTCGTTCGGCGACGCCCGCTTCTTCGGCTCTACCGGCGCGCTCCGGCTGAACCGGCCGATCGTCGGCATGGCGCCGAGCCGGCGCGGCCACGGCTACTGGCTCGTCGCCTCCGACGGCGGCATCTTCGCCTTCGGCAACGCCAAGTTCCACGGCTCGACCGGCGACATCGCGCTCAACCAGCCGATCGTCGACATGGCCGCAACGCCCGACGACCGCGGCTACTGGCTGCTCGCGGGCGACGGCGGCGTGTTCTGCTTCGGCGACGCGCCCTATCACGGTGGCCTGCGCGACGGGCACGCGCCACCCGGCGCCGCGGTCGAGATCGCCGCGCACCCGGACGGCGACGGCTACTGGATCGCGCAGGACAACTGAGCCGTGCGTCCGCGCCGGCTCGCTACGGCTCGACCCGCGGCTGCGCCGACGACGACACCCGCACGGTGATCGGGTCGCCGTGCACGAAGATCCCGAGCAGCGTGAACGAGACGTGCGCCTGCAGCGTGACCGTCACCTGATTCGGCGCGACCGCGACGTCGGCGTCGTCGACTGCCGGCCAGCCCGATTGCGCGCGCAAGGCATCGTCGGCTTCGGCGCGTGCGAGCGCAGGGTCGAGCGCGATGCGATCCGCGCGCAGCGCGTTCTGATCGAGGCCGTCGGCGCCCGCGGTCGCGCCCGCGTCGGCCATCGCGACCAGCGACCGCCGCACCGTGATCACGCGCCACAGGTCGAGGCTCAGACCGCCGAGGAACAGCACGATGATGCAGAGGCCGAGGACCCACAAGGTCGTGGTGCCGCGCTCGTCGCGCCTCATCGGCTGCGATAGTCGTCGATGCGGCGCGACTCGTGCGCGGTCCACGACCACGCCGCCGCGTGCGCGAGGAGCGGCGCCGCGATCGCCGGCATGCGAATCGTCACGGTGACGGTCAGGAGCCCTCCGCGCGGCGGTGGCGGCGAGATCGTGACGTCGAGGTCGGACGCCGGGACCCCATAGGTCGAAGCGACGGTGTCGGCGGCTTCGGTCGCGGGCGTGGTGCCGTCGGCGGGCCACGCCGCGATCGCGACCCGCGCGGCTTCGTCGGCCGCGACGGTCGCGGCGTGCTGGCGTTCCGACCACTGCGGCAACGACGCGACGAGCAGGACGACGGGCAGGAGCAGCAGCGCGATCGCGAGCAGGAACTCGATGGCGACGAAGCCGCGCACGTCGCGCCTCATTGCTCGCGCGTCGCGACCGCGCGCACGGTGAACCGCCAGTCGGGCACCAGGAGCGGCAGCCACGACGGTAGGCGGACGTCGGCCGTCGCGAGCACGCTCGCGGGGGCGACGACACAGCGCACCTCGACGTCCCGACCGATCGGGCCGCGCAGCAATCCGTCGAGGGCCGAACGCGCGTGCTGCTCGCACGCGGTCGGCGACGCGTCGCGCGCGACCACCGCATGGGTGCCCTCCTCGACGGCGTCACGCACCGCCGCGCGCGCGTACAGGTCGACGAGCAGGTTCGCGATCAACACGAGCAGCAGCAACGACATGCCCACCGCGAGCACGTACTGCAGCGTGGCGAAGCCGTCTTCTCGTCGCCGGCTCAGCCCATCACCTGTGTGCGGATCCACGACACGATGTCGAGTCCGAGCGCCTGGAGCGCGGCCCAGATGACGACGAGCGCGGCGACACCGAGCGCGGCGTTGCCGAGCAGCTCCGCGGTCGCGAGTCCGGCTTGCGAGCGCCGCATGCGCTGCGTGACGAATACGTACAGGTACTGCAACATCGGGTTCCCTCCCGGTTGACGCTTCCTCGTGATGTCCTATCGATGTCCGAGCACGATCGAGGGCAAGGGCGCGGCGATGAAGAGCAACATGATCGGGGCGAGGATCCCGATCGTCGGCAGCAACATGGCGGCGCGTCGGCGCACGGCCTGCTTACGCACGGCTTCCCGGCGCGCCTCGCGCAGTTGGCTCGACAGTGCGAGCAGACCTTCCGCGAGGTCGGCGCCGCGCTCGACCGCGATCGCGAACAGCTCGTACGTGCGCGCCGCGCTGGGATCGGGCGTCGTCGCCGCGATCGCGCGGAACGCGTCGGCCTCGCGCCCACCCGTACGCGCGTGCCGCAGCGCGGTATCGAGCTCGTCGACGACGACACCGTGCCCGCGCGCGACGACGCGCTGCACCGCTTGCATCGGTCCCGCTCCCGCGCGCACGTGGAGCGCGAGCAGCTGCGCGATCGTCGGCAGCTCGAGCCGGATGCGATCCGCACGCTGCTCGATCGCACGGTCGACCGCGGCCCGAGCGCGGGTGACGCCCCAGAAGCCGGCGCCCGCCGCGACCGCGAGCGTCGCGACCGGCGCGCGGAGGAGAACCGCACCGACCGCGCCGCCCACGATCGCCGCGAGCGTGCCTTGCGCGACCTGGCGGACCCGGTGCTCGTCGACGGACACGTCGACGAAGCCCGCCTGCGCGAGCCGCAGCTCCAGGTGCCGGTCGGTTCGCGACTCGACGACCCGGCTGACCCGGCGCGCGAGCGCGGCGAGCGGCGGCCCGAACAGCCGCCCGACCACCGGCTCGGCCTCGATCGGCACCGCGGGATGGCCGAGCCGCGAACGGCTGGCGACCGCGTAGGGACGGACGCGCACGGCGAGGCGCGCGGGCGGCGGATTGAGCTGGCGCGCCGCGGTCGCGCACGCGATCGCGATGCAGATGGCAGCGAGCACGACGGTCGTGGTCACGGTCGCCCGCCCAAGACGCGCGGCTCGGGCGGCGTCCGCGCCAGCCGGTTCACGAGCAGGAAGCCGAGGACGCTGAGCACGAGACCGACCGCGATGGTCGCGATCCCCGCGCCCGACCGGTAGAAGTCGCGGAACGGCCCGTGACCGGCGGTCAACGCGACGAGCACGACCCACGGGAGCGCGACGACCGACCGCGCGTTGATGCGCATCTCCAGCCCGTCGGTCTCGATCTGCTCCGCGACCTCGAGGTCCTTCGTGATCGACGCCACCAGGTCCGACAGGACGATCCGCACCACCGACCCGCCGGTCTCCTCCGCCAGCAGCATCACCTCGAGCACGCGGTCGGACACCGGGTCGCCGAGGTCGTCCTTCGCCGCCTCGAGCGCGGGCGCGAGCCCCGTCATGCGCGCCCGTCGCGACACTTGCGCGAACGCGTCCCGCAGCGGCAACGGGCCGTGCTCCCCCAGCTCATGACACGCCTGGGTGAGCGACCGCCCCGCAGCGATCGACGCGAGCACGTCGCGCAACGCGTCGGGCCAGGCGGCCTGCACGTCGTGCTCCAAGCGCGCGCGGCGGCGGGCGAAATAGGCCGCCGGTGTCGCCGCGATCCCGATCGCGGGCACGATCCCGACGAACACGGAGCCCGTGAGCGCGTCGACGAGCGCGATCGCCGCGATCCCGGCCGCGCCCGATCCCGCGACGAGCTGTAGCACGCTGACCCGCGCACCGGAGCGCGCCAGCCGTTCCGACCACGACTCGCGACCGGCGCGCGGGCGCGGCCGCCACGCGCGCCACCGCAACGGCACGCCGACGAGCGCGCCCGCAAGCAACGCGCCGCATACGCCGAAGCAGAGTGCTGCGAGCAGTCTCACGCCGACCTCAGCGCGGGTTCGAGGCGATCGCGCAGACGCGCGCCCGCGGGAAGGACCCGATCGAGACGGGCTTCCAAGCCGGGTGGCAGCGCACCCGTCCATTCCAACGGGCGACCGGGCGCGGCACGCGTGAACAACGGCTCGCAGGTGAAGCCGTCGCCGAGCGATGGTGCGACCGCGACGATCTCGCGCACCTCGCGTCCCGTCGCGGCACCGATCGCGCCTCGCTCGACGTGCACGACGACGTCGATCGAGCGCGCGAACACGCGCCGCACGACGGGCTCCGTCACGTTCTCTCCCGCCATCAACGCCGCGTTCACGAGCGCGTCGAGCGCCTCGCTCGCGCTGTTCGCATGGACCGTGCAGAGGAATCCGCAGCCCGCGTTGATCGCACGCGTGAGCTCGAAGGCCTCGCCGCCGCGCACCTCGCCGACCACGATGCGATCGGGCCTCATGCCCAGGACGAACTTCACGAGCGCGCGGAGATCGATCTCGCCGGTGCCGTCGAGGCCGGGTGGCCGCACCTCGTAGTACGCGCCGTGCACGAGCGGCACCGCGAGCTCGCGGATCTCCTCGCAGCCGCGCACGCAGTGGTGCGGCGGCACCGCGGCGATCAACGCGCCGAGGAGCGTCGTCTTGCCCGCGCCGGGCTCGCCCGACACGACGATGCGCGAGCGCAGCCGAACGAGCGCGCCGAGGAAGTCGGCGGCCACCTCACTCAACGCGTCTCGCCGCACGAGCTCGTCGAGCGTGACGTCGCTGACCGTGTAGCGGCGCAGCGTCGCCGACAGTCGATCCGCGACCGGCGAGATCGCGGCAGTGAGGCGGGCCGATCCCTGGAGCACGCGCGCCTGCACGAGCGGGTGCTTCGTGCTGAGATGCCGGTCGGTCGAGGCGAGCAACCGGTCGACGATCCGGCGGTTCTCCTCTTCGGTCGTCGGTACCGTCAGACCGCGCAGGCGGCCGCGCGTGTCGAGATACGAGACGCGCCCACCCTCGACGAACACCTCTTCGATGTCGTCGCGCGCGAGGAGCTCGCTCAGCGGCCCGAAGTCGGTGAGCGCCTGCACGACGCGCGCCGTCATCGCTCCCGGGTCGCCGAGCGGCAGCGTCACACCGAGACGCGCGTCGCGCTCGTAGTCGTCGACCGCGCCGCGGACCTCGTGCCGAACTGCGTCGAGATCGCGATCCGGCCGCAGCCGCCGCGCCTCCACGCGCTCGAGCGCGGCTCGCCGGATGACGTCGTACGCGCCGCCGTCGTCGGTCACGACGATCCGATCGCGCGCGCGAGCTCTCGAACCGCGCGGAACAACGGCCCGCGCGTCACGGTCGTGCCGGCCCACGCGGCCTCGTCGACGCGCCGGTCGGACGGCACGAACGTGATCGTCGCCGCCGGCGCCGACGCGCGCACCTCGTCCTGGATCTCGCCGCGTCGGAAGGCCGACATGGGTGCGCGGTCGACGACAACGTGCAGCGCGATCCGGGGCGCCGCCGGCAGCACGTCGGCGAGCCAGCCGACGAAGCGCGCGATCCCCACCGGGCTCGGCCCGGTCACGGCGACGAGCAGGTCGGCCGTTCCGACGACGCCCGAGACGAGTCCGGGCGAGCCGTCACCGGGAGCCGCGATGTCGACAACGACGTTCGCGCGATCGCGCCCAAGGGCATCGAGCACGTGCAACACCTCACCGGTGCGCAGCCGCGTGCGCGTGGCCAGGCCCGCGACGACGTCGAAGCCCCCGGCCGCGACGATCGCATCGCCCACCGAGCCCGCGTGGAACTCGACCGCGTCGAGCGCGGTCCGCAGGTTCGGCTCGAGCGCGAGACCCAGGCGCGTCGCGATCGCGGGTGCGACATCGTCGAGATCGACGAGCAGCGCGCGCAAACGACGACTGCCCAGTGCGCAGGCGAGTGCGACGGCGATCTCGGTCGAACCCGCGCCCGCCGGACCGCCGACCACGATCCGCCGTCCGAGTCCTGAGGGCAGTACGTCGTCGATGACGGGCGCGGGTGCGTCGGCGACGCGTGGCAGTGCGGTGATCGCGTCGACGATCTCCGCCGCCGCGGCATCGCTCGCGACCATCCCGTCGACACCCGCCGCGGCGAGCAGCACGCGACTGTCGGGCTCGGCGCGGTCCCACACACCGAGGACCGAGCGACCGTGATGATGGAGCTCGTCGACGAGCGCAGGTGTGAGCGCGGGCCAGCGGTGGCCGGTCACGAGGGTCGAGTACTCCTCGTCGAGCGCGAGCTCGGGATCGACAAGGAGCTGTCGCACGCGCGCGCCGCCGTGGTCGCTGCAGTGCCGGTGCAGCAGCTCGACCCATTCCTCGGCCGAGAAGACGAGCGCGATCTCGGGCTCAGCCATCGCCCGCGTCGGCGAACCACTCGGTTGGCGCGGCCGCCGGCGCGCCGGTCGCGCGCACGACGAGGAGATGATCGCCGTGCAGCGCGCTCGCGAGTCGTTGCGCACCCGCGGCGTCGACCGTGACGGTGATCGTGATCTGGCCGTCGCCCGCGCGGAGCGGCCCGCTGCCGTCCGAGTGCACCGCGACGACGTCGGCGCCCGCGAGGACGTAGCCCGAGCGCGCGCCGTCGTCGGAGGCGGCGAGCACGTCGATGCGGTCGCCCGCGCCGAGCTGGCCGTCGACCGCGACCGACTCGTCGACGGGGAAGCTCACCGATCGCGCCGCCGCACCCGTCGCCGGCGCGACGAGGTCGCTGCGTTCGAGGAGGTCGCCCGCGAGCATCGGCGCGCGCACGACTCGGCCCTGAAGCGCGGCGATCGCCGCGGGCGTGACGAGGTTGGCGAGCGGAGCCGGGTCGACGTGGACGTCGGTCGCCCGGAAGAGGGCGGCGTCGATCCGCGTCCCCGGCGCGAGATCGTGGCGGGCGACGAGCACCGCGACGCTCGAATCCGCCCGCCGCAGGACCGCGAGACTGAGGAGCAGGCCGAGCAGCCCGGCCACCACCATCACGACGTGCCCGCTCGAGACCCGGCTCCGCAGCGGCCGGCTTGCTACCGTCGATCCCGGTGCCGTCGGGCCGTCGCTCCTGGTCTGACGCGACTCGGTGTGCGTCAACATGTCTCAGACTGTACCAAGTCGATATGCTGCACGGGCGCCCCACCCCTCCGTTCGAGCCCGAGAGCCTTTCATATACGTCGAATTGGTGCAAATCGGTCAGTCCACAGGACGGCAAAAGCGTCTCAAGCTGCGCAGATGCGTGTATCACCATGTCGAGCCGCCCCGCGTCGTAGGCTGCCGCGATGGCGACGAACCCCCCGACCAACGAGCCGTCCGCCGACTTCCCCGAGGTCCTCACGACCGCGATGGCGGCCGACCTGCTCCACGTGCACGTCGAGTACCTGCGGCGCATGGTGCGCGAAGGGCGCATCCCCGCCCACCGCTTCCCGGAAGGTCGCGAGATCCGTTTCCTGCGCGACGAGCTGATCGCGTGGGTGCGCAGCCAGCCCGGTCACGACCAGTCGCCCTCGGCGTCGAGCCGACGCGCCACGTGAGCCCGCCCGACCTGCGCGGGCGCACCATCGTCATCACCGGCGGCAACTCGGGCATCGGCAAGGAAGCCGCGGTCGCGCTCGCGGGCATGGGTGCGCGCATCGTCGTCGCGGCGCGCAACCGCGCCAAGGGTGAGGCTGCGGTCGCGGAGATCACGAGTCGATCGAGCAACGACGACGTCGAGCTCGCGTCGCTCGACCTCGCGTCGATGGCGTCGATCCACGCGTTCGCGGAACAGCTCCTCGCGTCGCACGACCGCATCGACGTCCTGCTGAACAACGCGGGCCTCACGATGCGCAAACGCAGCGAGACCGCCGACGGCTTCGAGACGACGTTCGGCGTGAACCATCTCGGTCACTTCCTGTTGACGCAGCTGCTGCGCGAGCGACTGGTCGCGAGCGCGCCGGCCCGCGTCGTGAACGTCGCGTCCGACGCGCACCGCTTCGCGCGCAAGGGCCTCGACTTCGACGACCTCATGGCGACGCGCCACTACCGGGGATTCCTCATCTACGCGCGCTCGAAGCTCGCGAACATCCTCTTCACGCGCGAGCTCGCGCGCCGCCTCGACGACACCGGCGTCACCGCGAACTCCGTCCACCCCGGCTTCGTCGCGAGCAACTTCGCGCGCGAAGGCGACACCGGCCGGCTCGGCAACCTCGCGATGATCGCGGGTCGACCGTTCGCCAAGAACGCGACGAAAGGCGCCGAGACGTCGGTGTTCTTGGCGTCGTCGCCGACGGTCGACGGCGTGACCGGTCAGTACTTCGCCAACTCGACCCTCGCCAAGCCGTCGAAGGCCGCCGAGGACGACGCCGCGGCGGCGCGGCTCTGGACCGTGAGCGAGCAGCTCGTTCGTTGACGCACCGCGCCGCGCGGTGCTCCACTGTGCGCCGGCGACGCCGGC
>DATBAK010000090.1 GCA_036271555.1 Acidimicrobiia bacterium | reverse complement strand
GGATCCATCCGCCGACGCGACTGCGACACCGCCTTGGAGCGCGAGCACTCCCGCGGTCGCGGCAACGGCCACGACCGCGATCACCTTGCGGTAGCCCATCGAAACCTCCGGAATCGGCGTCGCCTGAGGAGAAGCCCTCACTCGGTACCACCGTGCGACGCAAGCTGGTGATCGCCGCACCCCCGCGACGGTCGGCGGCAGCTTGCCCACACCGCGACGCGAAGTCAACGACCGCGTCGGCGGTAAAACCGGTGTCCCGTAACGCTTCAGTCAACGGCGACGCGCGTGTTCCACGTTTCGCCATCGATCTGCGTCCGGACGCGAGAAGGGCCGCGGTCGCCCGCGGCCCCTTCTCGCTCCGAACCGCTTCGCTAGCTGATGACGGCGAAGGCGTCGACGTCGATCTTCGGGTGACCGGCCGTCCCGGAGACCGTGAGCACGAGCGTGTGCGAGCCCGGGCCGCCCGAGAGCTTCACGAACCGCACGATGCCGGGGCCGCCCGTGGCGTGCGTGTTCACCGTCGCCGCGGATCCACCGTCGATCGCGATGGTCGCCGAGCCGTTGGTCGACGCGACGTTCGTCACGAACCCGACCTGGGTGCCCGAGAAGGTGAACGTCGCCTTCTTGCCCGCGAGGCTCGCCTCCTTGACGTGACCAGCGGACGCGCCCGCCTGCGCGATGCGAGTCCAGCCGGTCGTGTACGCGATCGCGCCGTTGTTCTCCTCGTACAGGTTCACATGGAAGGTCTTGCCGAGCTTGTACGTGGACGTGTTGCCGACGTTGTCGGTCGCGCGCACACGGAATCGGTACGCATGGCCGGCGGGCAGGGAGAGCACCTTGCTCGTCGTGGTGAGCAGCGCGCCGACGTTGCTGTACGCGCCGCCGTCGAGGCTCTCCTGGAGCCGGTAGTTCTTCACGCCGCTCTGGCTGTCGCTCCCGGTCCAGGTGATCTTCACCGGAACGTCGTTCGCGGTGACCGTCGAGTTCTGGATGAGCGACACCTTGGGAACGGTGTCGATCGTCGGCTTGGTCGCGTCGACGCACACGGGTCCGTAGGTGCTGACGGCCGACTCACCGATGTTGTCCCACGCGCGGACGTAGAGCGTGTGGCAACCGTCGACGACACCGGTCGAACCGCTCGTCGCGCCGTGCGCCGAGGCGGGTCCGGTGTAGAACGAGTTGCCCGATCCCGGCGTGGCCGCCGACGACGGGTCGCCGGGATCGGCGTCCCACTGGGCGGTGTAGCCGGACACACCCGACGCCGGTGAGCCCTGGTCGACGATGCTCCACGAGATCGTTCCACCGGTGACCCAGCCGCTCGTCGACGGACCCGACAAGGTCACGAGCGGCGCCGACGCCTCGGGCATGTTCCAGTAGTTCATGGCCCACGCGAGCTGGAGCATGTTCGGCGTGCCCCAGCCGCTCGCGCGGTCGTAACCCGGGATCGCGTTGAAACCTGCGCCGATCTCGTTGGTCGTGGAGCCCGAGGTGATGTCGTAGAAGGCGTTCTTGCCCTGCGCGGCGTGCGTGTTCGCGGCGAGGTAGAGCTGAGTACCCGCCTGGCCGATCGGCGAGCACGGCAGTGTGCCGCCGCCACAGATGTTGCCGAGCTCGAGACCGTACGAGTTCACCTGGGCCATGAAGCCCGCGAACATGGGCGCGGAGATACTCGTGCCCCCGTTCCCACTGAAGCTTCCGCCGTAATAGACGTTCTGGGGGCTGTTGAACCAGTCTCCGTTCAGCGAGACGTCGGGTAGCGCCTTGGCGGTCGAGCCGCAGAACGACGAGATGGACGACTGGTATGCGGGAGCCGCGTACTTGGCGCTGCAGCCACCGCCGGTCCCACCGCCGTTGCCCGCGCAGTTTCCGACATCGCCCCACGCGGTCTGCGAGACGTACTGGCTCGAGCTGTTCAGCTCGAGGTTCGTCGCGCCGATCGCTAACCAGTTCGTATCCGACGCGGGGAACGACACGCTCACGTGCGAACAGTCGGCGTACGCACCGCGGTCGCCGGACGAGTTCAACAGCGTGAAGCCCTGGGCGATCATCGAGTTGAAGATCGCGTGATCGGTGTTCATCGTTGCGTCGGGCGTGCAGTAGATCTCCGCGCAACCCCAGCTCGAGCTCACGACCTTGGCGTGATTGTCGGTGAGGACCTGGTTGTACATGCTGTCGAACGTCGAGAACGCCGCGTTCACACCGTCGTACATCCAGATGTGCGCGGTGTCGCAGAAGCAGCCGAAGCTGTTCGCGAGCGACATCGCCCACTCGAAGTCCATCGTGCCTTCGTAGTCACCCGACGTCGGCGTGCCGCCGACGTTGATGAAGTTGCCACTGACCGCGAGGTACGGGTACGCGGCCTGGAATCCCAGGACGTCGCTGCTCTGGACCACGCCGGCGCTGATGATCGCGATCGACGTCTGGGCCGGCGACTGCGTGCTCGGGTTGTGGAACGGGTTGCAGCAGTTGCTCTGCTTGTGCAGCGCGTCCTCGTCGTAGGCCTGGGACGTGTAGATGTCGGTCGGGTCGTAGTTGCCGTTGCTGATCGCGGGGACGTTGCCCTTCTTGGCGCGCATCGCCGCGTCGAGCTTCGCCTGGCTGCCGTTCTTCTGGATCGAGCCCGCGGCCTGCACCTGCGGACCCGCCGAGTACCGCGTCGACGGGCCGGCGCCTCCGGCGGCGGACGTGAGCGTCGCGACGTTGTCGAGACCGCCGACCGACGTGACGATCGAGCGCAGCGCGCTCGGCACCACCGGGTCGCGATCGTTCGAGAAGACGCTGCGCCCGTTCAGCGTGTAGTCGTTGAGCGTCACGCCGAACGCGGACTCGAGCTGCGCCGCGGTGCCGTCGATGTCGACCAGCAGGCGGTTCGGGTAGCGCTTGGTCACGGTGAGCCCACGCGCGCGAACCCAGTCGACGACCTTCTGCTCCGACGCCTTCGTCGGCGAGAAGCGCGAGTTCCACTCCGTGGCCGTCAGGAAGTGGCGGTAGAGCGCTGAGCTCCGGTCCTGCACGGCGCGCGCGTACTGCTCGGCGCCGGCCTCGTCGCTCGGCTCGATCCCGAGCGTCACGCGCAGCCGCTGCGCGCGCGACAGGCGCCCGACGAGCTTGGCGCTGTGATCACGCACCGCCAGCGGCGTCTGCGACTTGTCGACTGTCTGGGCCGTGCGCGCGGGACCGCCGTCGCGCGCGGCCGCCTTCGTGACCGCGACTCCGGTTCCCCCTTGTAACGCGATCACCGCGCCGGTCGCGATCACTGTCGCGACCGCGACGAACTTACGGGCGTACGCCATGGATCCCCCTCCGTGTTCGACGCGCGTGATGGAAGCCCGTTTCCGGGCAACCCTCGTACGCACGCTGGACCTGATCCGCTGCGCGCCCCACAGCGCTTCGGCTCGGCGGGAGCTTGACGACCGCGCGACACATTGTCAACAACTGGTACCAACGTTCGCGTGAACAAGGAGAGGGCCAGCGGCGCGCGTTCCAACTCTCTCGCCACACCGTCAACGCAAGTGCGCGCCCGCATCACCGCTCGCGGCGCGCGAAGTCATCGCGCCGACTACTGCGGCGCGATGACTCGAACCTGACCGTGCGTCGAGTCGGTCGTGTACGTCGTGTAGTAGAGCGCCGTCGACTGCGCGTAGGGGGCGAACCGCATCGCGATCGGTCCGCCGAGTGCGATGCCGCGCGCGAACACGCTCGACTTCCAGCCTCCGCCGCGTTTCGGCACGATGCGATAGATGCGATTGCACACGTAGTCGCCGAGGAGGTAGCTCCCGTCGTACGCCGGGGCCCAGAGGCCGTCGGGCACGAAGGCGCCACCCGTGATCGCGCCGCAATGCGTCGTCGCGTGCTGGTACGCGAACGTGGGGTTGGTCATCCCGGCCGGAGGCGGGCCGCAGTCGGTCGTCGAACCTTGCGCGCACGGTCCTTCGCGAACGTTCCAGCCGAAGTTCGCACCCGCGCTCGCCGCGTCGACCTCTTCCCACGTCGCTTCACCGGTGTCGTCGACGAACAGCCGCGTACCCGAGGCGTTCGGGTCGAAGGCGAAGCGGAACGGGTTCCGCAATCCGTACAGGTAGATCTCGCGGCAGATCGTTCCGGACGCGACCGGACCGTGGTTGCAGCGCGCGGTGCCCGCACCGACGAACGGGTTGTCCTTCGGGATGCCGCCCGCAGGCGTGATGCGCAACACCTTGCCCTGCAGCGTGTCGAGCGACTGCGCGATCGGGTTGTCGGGTTCGCACGCGGTCAGTCCGACGCGGTAGTCGCAGCCGCCGTCGCCGACGCTCGCGTACAGCATGCCGTCCTTGCCGAAACCGAGATCACCCGCGTTGTGGTTGCCGTGGAACGACTTCATCCCGTCGATGAGGACCTTCTCGCTCGCGGGATCGATCGTGTCTCCGGTCATGGTGAAGCGCGCGACACGATTGACGGGAACGTCGGCGATGTCGTTCTTGCACTTCGCGAACTTCTTGAACGTGTAATAGAGGTACACGAAGCCGTTCTTCGCGAAGTGCGGATCGACGGCGATGCCGAGCATCCCGCGCTCGCTGTTCGTCGCGCAGACCTTGGCCGAGATGTTCAGCGCGGGTGCCGGCAACAAGGTGCCGTGATCGATCACGCGCACGAGCCCCGCTTGGTCGACGACGAGGATGCGCCCGTCGGGCGTCGGCGCGAGCGCGACCGGTCGATCCATCGTCGCGACGAGCACGTCGGTGAACCCCGCGGGCAGCGTCTCGGCGCGCGTGCTCGGCACCGCCGTCGACCCACTCGCGCCGTTCGTGCCGATCGCCAGCGACGCCATCACGAGCGCCGCGACGAGCGCGACGCCGGACCCACGAGCTCGCCACCTCATCGCAACCCTCTCCCCCGATTCTCCGACCCGACGGTATCCCGTCGCGACGGCGTTTCACCGGCCCGCCCCCTGGGCACACGTCAGGGGCGAACCGCCCCGGTGGGCCCACGGAGGTTGCATGAACGTGTCGCCCGGCGACCGCCCGAGCCGGCGACGGCGAGAGCGACGACTGCGCGCACCGATCGGCGCCCTTTTCGTCGCGCTGCCGTGCGCGATCGGAGTCGTCGTGCTGCTCGTCGTCCACCCGGCGAGCGCGCGTGAGCAGACCTTCACCAACGAGCCGAGCACATCGATCCAGAGCGTGTTCCTGTCCGACTGCGCGGTCTGTCACGGCGCGAAGGGGACGGGCACCGCGCAGGGCCCGTCGCTCGAGGGCGTCGGCGCCGCGGCGATCGACTACTGGGTCTCGACGGGACGCATGCCGCTCGCGCCGAACCACCGGAGCAGCGGCCGCATCAGCCGGAAGACTCCGAAGTACTCGCCGACGGAGATCAAGGAGCTGGTCGCGTACGTCGCGAAGCTCACGGGCGGCGGGCTGCCGATCCCCGAGGTGTCGACCGCGCACGCGAACCTCGCAGCGGGCGGCGTGCTGTACCGGTTGAACTGCGCGGCCTGCCACGCGTGGGCCGGCACCGGCGGCGCGCTGCAAGAGCGCGAGGCCCCGTCGCTGTTCGCGTCGACGCCGACGCAGATCGCGGAGGCGGTGCGCACCGGTCCCGAGCCGATGCCGGCATTCGGCGAGGCCGCGCTCGACCAGCAGCAGCTCGACGACGTGGTCGCGTACGTCCGCGGTCTCGACCACGCCGACAACCGGGGCGGCAACCCGCTCGGCCACGCGGGCCCGCTCGCCGAGGGCGCGGTCGCGATCATCCTCGGTCTCGGCGCGCTGCTGATCGCGGCGCGACTGATCGGAACCCGCACGTGACTCCTGGCGAGCGCGACGCACGGAACGCCGCGCGCATCGTCAGCGGCTGCTTCCTGTTGAGCGCGGCCGGCGCGATCGCGCTCATCGTCGTGTACTGGCGCGGCGGGCAGCCGCAGCTCGAAGGCACGTTCCTCGCGGTCGCGTTCCTCTCGCTCGGAATCGGCTTCGTCGTGTGGGCGCATCGTCTGCTGCCGAACACGCCGCGTGTCGAACCGCGACCGCCGCTCGGCACGACGCCCGAGGAGCGCGCCGAGCTCATCGATGACCTCGACCGCGGCGGGGTGCTCGAGCGCCGGCGCTTCCTGCTCGGCGCGCTCACGAGCGCGCTCGGCGCGATCGGCGTGTCGCTGCTCTTCCCCATCCGTTCACTCGGGCCGCAGCCGGGGAACGCGCTCGACCACACGCCGTGGAAGAAAGGGATGCGCGTCGTCACGAGCGACGGCGAGGCGGTCACCGCGAAGAGCGTGCCGAGCGACGGGCTCGTCACCGTGTTCCCCGAGGGGTTCCCGGACTCCGCCGACGGGCAGGCCGTGCTCATGCGCGTCGACCCGTCACTGCTCGAGGGCGCGCGCGGCGGATCGGAATGGGCGCCCGACGGCCTCATCGCGTTCTCGAAGGTGTGCACCCACGCGGGCTGTCCGGTCGGCCTCTACCAGTCGTCGATCCACCAGCTGCTGTGCCCGTGCCACCAGTCGGCGTTCGACGTGCTGCGCGGCGCGGAGCCGACGACCGGTCCCGCCGACCGCGCGCTCCCCCAGTTGCCCCTCATGATCGACGGCGACGGCGTGCTCCGCGCGCGCGGCGACTTCTCGTCGCCCGTCGGTCCGCGCACGTGGAACCTCTCGTGAGCCGGCGCGCGCGCAACATCGTCGCGACCGGCGTCGCGCTCGCGCTCGCCGGACTGTTGCTCGCGGGCTGCGGTAACTCGAAGTCGCCGAACATGCTCGATCCGAAGGGCACCGAGGCGCGCGACATCGCGAGCGTGTGGTGGCTGATGTTCGGGCTCGCGGCGTTCGTCTACATCGTCGTCGGCGGTCTGATCATCTACGCGGTGCGCAAGGGTCGGCGCCGGTCACGTGCCGAGCGCGATGCGAACGACTCGGTCGAGCCCGACACACCGCGCTTCGACGACCACATGGTGCTCTGGGGCGGCATCGTCGTCCCGCTCGTGATCCTGTTCGTGCTCGCGGTCGTGACCGTCACGACGACGAACGCGTTGCGCCGGCCCGCGTCCGACGCGCTGCGTATCGACGTCGTCGGCAAGCGCTGGTGGTGGGCCGTCTCGTATCCGACGACGCACTTCGTGACCGCGAACGACATCCACCTGCCCGCGGGCCGCCCGATCGAGCTGCACCTCACCACCGCCGACGTGATCCACAGCTTCTGGGTGCCGCAGCTCGCGGGCAAGGTCGACATGATCCCGAATCAGGACAACCTCCTGCGCTTCGTCGCGAAGACGCCCGGCACGTACCGCGGCGAGTGCGCGGAGTTCTGCGGCCTCCAGCACGCGCACATGGACTTCGTCGTCGTGGTGCAGTCGCAGGGCGACTACGACCGCTGGGTGGCGGAGCACGCGCAGCCGCCGGTCGAACCCGCGTCCGAGCTCGCCGACGAGGGGCAGGTCGCGTTCGACTCGGAGGCCTGCGCGGGCTGCCACACGATCGACGGCACCCCCGCACAGGGGAAGGTCGGCCCGAACCTCACCGACCTCGGCGAGCGCCCCTATCTCGGCGCGGGCGCGCTCGAGAACACGCCCGAGAACCTGAAGCAATGGATCACGAACGCGCAGAGGTCGAAGCCCGGCGCGTTGATGCCCCCCATCCAACTGTCGTCGGCGAAAGCCAGCGCGATCGTTGCCTACCTCGAGAGCCTCCAGTAGATGACGACGCTGCAAGAACCGGAACCGGTCGCACCGATCAGCGAGGAGCTCGTCGAGAGGGCGTGGAAGGACGCGCCCGGCATCCCCGGCTTCTTCACGACCGTCGACCACAAGCGCATCGGCATCCGCTACATCGTCACCGCGTTCTTCTTCTTCTTCAGCGCGGGCGTGCTCGCACTGTTCATGCGCGCGCAGCTGGCGCAGCCGAACAGCCACGTGCTGAGCGCGGAGACGTACAACGAGTTCTTCACGATGCACGGCACGTCGATGATCTTCTTGTTCAACACACCTGTGCTCGCCGGCTTCGGCAACTACCTCCTGCCGTTGCAGCTCGGCAGTCGCGACATGGCGTTCCCGCGCCTGAACGCGTTCAGCTACTGGATCTTCCTGCTGTCGGGGATCTTCATCTACTCGAGCTTCTTCACCGGCCACCTGCCGAACGGCGGTTGGTTCGCGTACACGCCGCTCACGAGCACCAACTTCAGCCCCGGCATCAACCTCGACTTCTGGGGACTGGGGGTGGTGTTCGTCGGCATCTCGACGACGGTCGGCGCGGTGAACTTCATCGTCACAACGTTCAAGATGCGCGCGCCCGGGATGACGTTGAACCGGCTGCCGATCTTCGTGTGGTCGATGCTCGTGTTCTCGTTCATGGTGATCTTCGCGGTGCCCGCGGTGACGGTCGCCGCGGGGCTGCTCGAGCTCGACCGCATCTTCGGGACGCAGTTCTTCAACCCCGCGCACGGCGGCAGCACGCTGCTCTACCAGCACCTGTTCTGGTTCTGGGGCCACCCCGAGGTCTACATCCTCTTCATCCCCGCGACCGGCATGATCTCGATGATCATCCCCGCGTTCTCGAGACGCGCGCTCGCGGGCTATCTCTGGATCGTCACCGCGCTCGTCACGATCGGATTCATCAGCTTCGGCGTGTGGGTGCACCACATGTTCGCGACCGGTCTGCCCCCGCTCGCGCTGTCGTTCTTCTCGGCGGTGAGCCTGCTCATCACGGTGCCCAGCGGGGTGCAGTTCTTCGCGTGGATCGCGACGATGTGGAAAGGGAAGGTGAGACTCACGACCCCGATGCTGTTCGCCATCGGGTTCCTCCTCATCTTCCTGCTCGGCGGCATCACCGGCGTGATGGTCGCGGTGCTCCCGTTCGACTGGCAGGTCACCGACAGCTACTTCGTCGTCGCGCACTTCCACTACGTGCTGAACGGCGCGGTCGTGTTCCCGATCTTCGGCGCGATCTACTACTGGTTCCCGAAGATGACCGGCCGGATGCTCGACGAGCATCTCGGCAAGATCAGCTTCTGGACGATGTTCATCGGCTTCAACGTGACGTTCTTCCCGATGCACATCCTCGGGTTCCTCGGCATGCCGCGCCGCGTGTACACGTACAGCGGCGACGTCGGTTGGAACTCGTTGAACATGATCGTGTCGCTCGCGTCGGTGGTGTTCGCGGCGGGCACGTTGCTGACGCTCTGGAACGTGTGGCGCAGCTATCGCGGTGGCGCGCTCGCGGGCGCGGATCCATGGGGCGCGGACTCGCTCGAGTGGGCGACGACCTCGCCGCCGCCCGACAACAACTTCGACGCGACCCCGGTCGTCGCGAGTCGCCATCCCCTCTGGGACCAGCGCCCGCTTCCCGTCGCGCGCTCCGGCCCGGATGACGCGACGCACGCGCTCGGGCTCGAGGGCGCGGCGAGCCGCACGGCCGCGCTCACCGGCGGCATGCGCGCGGAGCCCGGCGCCACGTTCCCGATCCCCGAGGAGACGGTGCTGCCGCTCGTGCTCGCGCTCGGCATCGCCGCGTTTTTCGTCGGGCTGCTCGTGAAGGTGGTGCTCGTCGGCGCGGTCGGCGTCGCGATCGGCGTGATCGGCCTGCTCGCGTGGGCGTGGAAGACGGGCGAGGAGCCGTCTTGATCCACTCGCTCCTTCGTCGGCTCGCCGGCGAGCCTCGACGCTCGCAGGAGCGGCGAGCATCAGCGAGGCGGGTATCCCGCCGAGCAGCGAGCGCGACCGGCAGACACCGCTCGCGCCTTCGGCCGCGTGGGAGAAGAACACGTACGGAGACTTCGTCGTGACCTCGTGGTCGGCGGAGACGTTCCCCACGGTTCTGGTCGAGCCGCCCGAGCCGGTGCGGCGCGGCTACGACAAGGCGTGGTGGGGCATGGTCGTCGTGATCGGCACCGAGGGGATGATCTTCATGGTCCTCCTCGCGGCGAACTTCTTCCTGCGCGCGACCGCGAAGCAGTGGCCGCCGTCGGGCACCGAGCTGCCCGAGCTCTTCCAGACGTCGATCTTCACCGCGGTGCTGCTCGGCAGCAGCCTGCCGATCTTCTGGGTCGACTGGGCGATCGAGAAGGGCCACATGCGCTCGGTGCGGATCGGGCTCGCGCTGAGCTGGCTCATGGGCACCGCGTTCCTGGTGCACACGATCCTCGACTTCCAAGCGCTGCACTTCGGCTGGCGCGACTCGTCGTACGGCTCGGTGTACTACGTGATCATCGGCCTGCACGCGCTGCACGTGATCGTCGGCCTCCTCTTCAGCCTGCTCGTGCAGCTCAAGATCGCGCTCGGTCGTATCGATCGCGACCGCCACCTCACGTTGACGGTGTTCAGCCTCTACTGGCACTTCGTCGACGTCGTGTGGATCTTCGTGTTCTCGTCGCTGATCCTCTCGGTGCACTGGCGATGAGCGCCACGGGCACGGTGAAGCGCGGGAACACGATCCACTACCCGGAGTTCCTGGTGTGGACGGCCGCGTTCGTCGGCGTTCCCGCGTGGATCGCGCACCTCGTGTTCGAGGCCGCGATGGTGCACTTCACCGACGAGCACCACGGCTGGGAGTGGACGCTGCACGCCGCGACCGCGGGCACCGCGCTCGTGACGGTCGCGGGCGTTGCGATCTGCTGGGACCTCTACCGGCGCGCCGAGCACGCGCGCCGCGCCGCACCGCCGCTCGCGGAAGACGACGACGCGTCCGACATCGCGTTGAGCCGATTCCTCGGGATGCTCGGCGTCATCGTCGGCGTCGCGAACGTCGTGCTGATCCTCGCCGAAGGCAGCTACGTGCTCTTGGTGAGGCACGGTGGCTGACCTCGGCGCGCTCACTCCCGTCGGCGTGGTCGCCGTCCTGTACGCGATCGGGCTGACGCGCGCACACGTCGACGCGGGTCGCCGGTGGGCGGGGTGGTCCGGCATCGTCGCGCTGGCGGTCGCGCTCGGACCGCCGATCGACGTCTGGGCGGCGACGAACCTGAGCGCGCACATGGTGCAGCACGTCGTGCTGTTGACGATCGCGCCGCCGTTGCTCGTCGTCGGGCTCGCACCGGAGACGATCCTCGCGGTGTCGCCGCGGGCGCAGGAGCTCCTCGCGCCGTTCGCACGGGCATTCCGCCGCGCGCCGCTCCTCGTGTGGACCGCGGCCGCGCTCGCGCTGCAGACCGCCGCGCTCGGGCTGTGGCACGTGCCGTCGATCTACGACGCCGCTGCGACCCACGCGCCGCTGCACGCGGCCGAGCACCTCAGCTTCGTGCTCACCGGCGTCGCGTTCTGGTGGCTGGTCGCGCGCGCCGGCACCGGTGCCGCGGTGATCACGATCTTCCTCGCCTCGCTGCCGGGCACGCTGCTCGGCGCGCTCCTCACGCTCTCGACCGCGACCTGGTACCCGCACTACGCGACCGGATCCCCGACGGCCGCGCTCCAGGACCAGCAGCTCGCGGGCGTGGTGATGTGGGCGGTCGCGGGCATGGCGTACGTGGCCGCAGGCGCGGTGCTGTTCGTGATGTGGTTGCGCGCGCTCGAGCGCCGCTCGCCGGCGCGCGTCACCGTGGAGGCGATCCGATGATCGCCCGGCTGAACCGCTGGCTCGACGAGCGCCTCGGTTCGTCGCGCGCGGTGCGCAAGGCGGTGAACAAGGCGTTTCCGGATCACTGGTCATTCATGCTCGGCGAGATCGCGATGTACTCGCTCGTGGTGCTGATCCTCACCGGCATCTACCTGACGTTCTTCTTCAACGACAGCCAGCACGAAGTGATCTACCACGGCAGCTACAAGGCCCTCGACGGCGTGCGCATGACCGAGGCGTACGAGTCGGTCGTGCACCTGAGCTTCGACGTGCGCGCCGGGCTCGTGATGCGTCAGATCCACCACTGGGCCGCGCTCGTGTTCCTCGCCGCGATCGTCGCGCACCTGTGCCGCATCTTCTTCACCGGCGCGTTCCGCAAGCCGCGCGAGCTGAACTGGATCGTCGGCGTCACGCTGCTGCTGCTCGCGCTCGGAAACGGCTTCGCCGGCTACTCGCTGCCCGACGATCTCCTCTCGGGCACCGGCCTGCGCGTCGCGAACGCCTTCATGCTGTCGATCCCGCTCATCGGCCCCCACCTCGCGTTCTTCGCGTTCAACGGCGAGTTCCCGGGCACGTCGATCATCTCGCGCCTCTACATCATCCACGTGCTCATCTTCCCGGCGCTGATCGTCGCCCTGTTGAGCGCGCACCTCGCGATCCTCTGGCACCAGAAACACACGCAGTTCCGTGGTCCGGAAAAGCGCGAGCGCAACGTCGTCGGCAACCGGCTGTGGCCCACGTACACGGCGAAGTCGATCGGGCTGTTCGCGATCGTCGCGGGCGTGCTGTCGGCGCTCGGCGGGCTCGCGCAGATCAACCCGATCTGGTTGTACGGGCCGTACGACCCCGCGGCGGTGAGCACCGCGGCCCAACCCGACTGGTACCTCGGCTGGACCGAGGGCGCGATCCGCATCTTCCCGCCGTGGTTCCTGCACATCGGCCACTACGGCGTGCCCGAGGTGTTCTGGCCATCGATCGCGCTGCCGGGTTTGACGTTCGCGCTGCTCTACGCGTGGCCGTTCCTCGAACGGCGCTTCACGCACGACACCGCGGAGCACCATCTGCTCGACCGGCCGCGCGACCGCCCGGTCCGCACGGCGATCGGGGTCGGCGTGCTGATGTTCTACGTCGTGCTGCTCGTCGCCGGCGCGCAGGACCTGTTCGCGCAGTGGTTCAACCTGTCGATCCTCTCGGTGACGCGCACGCTCCAGGTGCTCGTGTTCGCGTTGCCCCTCGCCAGCGCGTTGGTCACGTGGAAGCTCTGCCGCGACCTCGGGCGGGCGGAGCCGCGGCCGTGGGAGGAGGACCCGTTCGAGCCGGATCCGCACGAGGACGACCCGGTCGCCCCGGAAGAGTCGCCGATCACCATCGGATCGTGACCCGTCTCGGCGAGGTCCGCATCGGCACGTCGGGTTGGGTGTACCGCGACTGGCGCGGGCCGTTCTATCCGCGCGACCTGCCGACGAAGCAGTGGTTCGCGCACTACGCGACCGAGTTCGACACCGTCGAGATCAACAACACCTTCTACCGGATGCCGGACTTCGAGACGTTCGACCAGTGGAAGCGACAGGCGCCACCCGGCTTCGTGTACTCGCTCAAGCTCGGACAGTTCGGTTCGCACCGCATGAAGCTGCGCGACGCGCAGAGTTGGCTGCCGAACCACGTCGAGCGCGCGCGCCGGCTCGGACGCGCCCTCGGTCCGACGCTCGTGCACCTGCCGCCGCGCTGGCGTGCGAACGTCGAGCGACTCGACGAGTTCCTTTCGGTCGCGCCGCGTTCGATGCGCTGGGCGGTGGAGCTGCGCGACGCGTCATGGCTGCGCGACGACGTGTTCGACGTGCTGCGCGCGCACGGCGCCGCGCTCTGCCTGCACGATCTGCTCCCGCGTCACCCGCGTGTCCTCACGACCGACTGGACATATCTCCGGTTCCACGGGCCCGCGGCGTTGGAGCAGAAATATGTCGGCCGCTACGGCGGGCGGCGACTCACGCGTCACGCCGACCGGATCGCGTCGTGGCAGGCCGACGGCATCGACGTGTACGCCTACTTCAACAACGATTTTCACGGCGACGCGATCCTCGATGCGCACTGGCTGCGCGAGCGGGTCGCGCGCAACGCGACACGTTTGTCGCCGGGAACCGGCGGGCACGCCAGCTAGATCCTGCACTGACGGTCGCACTCGCTACGGGCCGCGATACCCGGCCCGCGGGCGCTCGCCGCTCCTGGGCTCGATCAGGCTCGATCAGGCTCGATCAGAAAGGACCCCGTTCATGCGCCGTTCTCGTACCGATCGGTCCAGCCGACCGAGCGTCGCCTCCGGTCTCGCGCTCTTCGCACTGCGGGGCGTGCTCGGCGGGTCGCTCGTCGCCCACGGCTCGCAGAAGCTCTTCGGAGCCTTCGACGGTGAAGGCTTGGAGAACACCGCGAAGATGTTCGACGACAACCTCGCGCTCGAACCGGAGCCCTTGATGGCCACGGTCGCGGGGGTCTGCGAGATGGGCGGCGGCGCGCTCGTCCTCGCCGGTCTCGGCGGGCCGGTGGGGCCCGCGGCGATCGCCGGCACCATGACCGTCGCCGCGCGCACCGCGCACGCGGGCAAGCCGTACTTCGCGCAGCGCGGTGGTCCGGAGCTCGCGATCACGAACGCGGCGATCGCGACCGCGCTCGGTATGACCGGCTTCGGCCGGTTCAGTCTCGACGGTCGTCACCGCGGGTGGTACCCGGTCGTCGTGCGCGTCGCCGCGCTCGCCGCGGGCTTCGCGGGCGGCGCCTGGATCGTCTCGCGCGCGCGGAGCGAGCAGCTCGCTCGCGAGCGCGCGCAGTCCGACGCGAGCACGGACGCGAACGAAGATTCGTACGTGACCGCGGGTTCTCTCGCGACCGAGCGTGTGCGACAATCAGCGCGCTGATCCGATCGGATTCGGAAGCATCACCAGCCACCCCCCAGCCGCAACGTTCTCGCCTTCGATCGATACGTCGCGGCGTCAACGACTCGCGCGTTCGCGCGCGTGCCACGGAAGGAGTCTCGATGGACGTACAGGTCGCCCGGAATCCTCAGGGCGAGATCGACGTGGACGCGCTCATGCCGCGTGAACAGCGCGCCGAGGTGCGGGCGCTGATCGACGAAGGCCGCGCGCTGCTCCCGACGATCGCCGAATGGGGACGGCGGGCGCGGCCGCTGCTCGACCAGCCGTACCCCGACGAGGTGTTCGAGGACGAGGCGACGAACGCGGCGGTGATGACGGCCACCGGGCTCGCGGAGCTCAACGACGTCATGTTCCTCATCGCGCTGATCACCGGCGACCCCGAGGCGCCGCCGAGCGCCGCCGTCGTGCACCGGCTCTTCCACCAGTACGCCGACCTCGTCGGCGATCAGGCGCCTGCCCGCGCCTGAGCCTTCTTCATCGCGCGCCGGGCGCGCTTCCAGATCGTGGGCCACTCGACGCGCCGGGCGCGGCGCTCGTCGGCGAATGACGCGGCGAGCCGGCCCGCGGCGAACGCGAGCTCGGGGCGATCGGTATCGGCCGCGGCCGCATGGAGCCACGCCTCCGCGACGACGGTGTCCTGATGGTCGCCCAGCACTTCCTGGAGATCGGCGAGCCGGCGTGCCGCGCGTGCGGCCCGTCGGCCCGCGATCGGGGTCAGCGCCTCGAACGCGTACCGCGCCTGCTTCGCGCGCTTGCGGACCTCGTGGAGATCGGCGTCGGCGGGCTCGTCCGGGAGCCGCCGCACCGCCTTTCGGAGCCGCTTGCACGAACGCTCGAGGAGCGCCGCGAGGTGCAGGCGCGCCGGCTCCTCGGCGAGCGCGTCTCGAACCCGTGGTGACATCGCCGCGTCGACGAGCGCGTCGAGGAGGCGCGCGTAGCGCGCGCCGCGCATCGCGGCGAGCAGATCGTCGCGGTCGCGCGCTCGCTGCGCCCGGAGTCGGTCGAGCAGCTGCCGCGCATCGCCGTGCTCGGCCTCCGACAGCCAGTCGACCTCCGCTTCGAGCCGTTCGAGCAACACGTCGGCGTCGCGAACGCGGCCGAGGTGCTCGCCCATCCACCGCAGCTCCGCGCGCAGGGGCTCGCTCCACGATTCGTCGAGCGTGGGCGCCAGGGTGCGCAGGTCGGAACGCAGCCGTCGCGTCGCGACGCGGGCCTGGTGCACGCCTTCAGGGTCGTCCGACACTCGCACGACGGGGTCGTGGTCGACGAGACGTTGCACGCTCCGCGCGATCGCGAAGCGCGCGAGGCGGGCGAGCGTCGCGTCCGCCGCCGGCGCGGATGGCACGACGAGATCGGGTGGTGCCTGCGCGCGCGGCCCGAGGGCGCGCACGACCTTGGGCATGCCGTCGGCAGATTCGACGCCGACCAACCGCAGGCGGTGGAGGAGGTCGTCGAACTGCTTTCCATCCGCATTCGAGCGCGCCTCGATCTCGACCTCGTGAAAGCGCGTCGTCCGGCCGTCCCGGTCCTCGGTGGTGACGGTGTCGTCGTCGACCTCGACGAGTGGATGGCCGGTGCCGTCGACCACCACGAAGCGACGCCGCGCCGTGTGCACGCGCGCCACCTCGAGCACCGGGCGCGAGCGCGTCCATGCGAGCACGAGGTCGGTCGCCGCCGCCGGCGGTGCACCCGCGACTCCCGCGATGGAGTGCTCGTCGCGCACGAGCGCGTCCCCGACTCGCGGACGCGGGATCTTCACCGTCCAGCCGTCGTCCGACCGGAAGCGCAAGCTGGCCCCCGCGCGCGCCAGCGCGAGGTCGGCAGTGTCGAAGTAGACGGCGTCCTGTTCGACGGTTTCGACCGACCAGTCCGCGATCCCGTCGAAGAGCACCGCCGGTTCGGGCAGGCGCGCCCGCGGGTCGAGCAGCAGCTTGACCTCGCGTTCCTGCACGGCCTACCGGTCTACCCGTTGTCGAGGCGCCCGGAAGCCTCCGTCTCGGCCCGCAGCCGCTTCGCGAGCGCGGGCGTGAGCGCGCCGCGCGGCAGCCGCCAGCGCCAGTTCCCCGTCGCGCGGCCCGGAGTGTTCGTGCGCGCCTCACTGCCGAGACCCAACAGGTCCTGCGCGGGAACGATCGAGATGGCGCCTCGCGACGCGAGCGCGAGGCGTGTGAGCATCCAGTGCGGGTCGTCTTCGACGATCCCGCGCGCGTCGAGCGCGCGCCGCACTCCGGCGCGCTGTGGCTCCGACGCGCCGCGCCACCAGCCGACGGTCGTGTCGTTGTCGTGCGTGCCCGTGTAGACGACGTCGTGCTCGGTCGGCTCGTTCGGCGGGCGGTTCACCATGTCGCCCTGGAATGCGAACTGCATCACGACCGACCCCGGAAGGCCGAGCTCCGAGCGCAGCCGCTCGACCGCGGGCGTGATGAGCCCGAGGTTCTCGGCAACGAGCGCGAGGTCGCCGAGCTCGGCGCGCGTCGCGTCGAACACCGCGCGGCCCGGACCGCGCGTCCACCGCCCGGCGCGCGCGGTGCGGTTGCGTTCCGGGATGAGCCACGCGGCGACGAAGCCGCGGAAGTGGTCGATGCGGACCGCGTCGACCAGCTCGAAGGTGCGGGCGAAGCGCTCGATCCACCAGCGGTAACCCTGGCGCCGCAGCTCCGACCAGTCGTACACCGGCGTGCCCCAACGTTGACCGGTGGCGCTCCAGTCGTCGGGCGGGACGCCGCCGACGAAGCCGGGTCGGAAGATCTCGGGCGTCGCACGGTGATCGGCGCTCCCGGCCGCGACGGCGAACGCCATGTCGCCGAGGATGCGCACACCGCGCGCGTTCGCGTGCTCGCGCACGCGATGCCACTCGCGCGCGAACCGCACCTGGTCGGCGAGCGCGCCGGGACCCGCGTACGCGGCCCACGCGGCCGCCCACGATCCTTGGGTCGCGACGAGCTCGTCGATCTCTGCACTCGTCACTCGCGCGTCAGGTCGCGCGAGCCACGTCGGCGAACCCGCGAACGCGGAGGTCGCGGCGTACGGCGAGCCGTGCTCGTCGGGCGGGCCGAAGGGCAGGATCTGCCACCAGCGCTGCCCCGCATCGGCCATCCAATCGAGAAACTTGAGCGCGTCGTCGCCGAGCACACCGCCGGGTAGTGCGGCCACCGGCAAGAGCACGCCGCCCTCACGCCCGAATCGCACGGTTCG
Source organism: Acidimicrobiia bacterium (assembly GCA_036271555.1). NCBI lineage: Bacteria > Bacillati > Actinomycetota > Acidimicrobiia > Acidimicrobiia bacterium. The sequence continues at coordinate 29,036 of DATBAK010000090.1, read as the reverse complement.
GATTAGGAGGCGACGGTCGCGGGCATGCTCGGTGCGTCATGCCCGAACGGACGCCGAAGGAACCGCGCGCCCCGCGCCTCGTCTTGTCCGACGTGCGACCTCAGGTCGACTGCGCGCGATATGCGGTGAAGCGCGTGAGCGGCGAGACGGTCGACGTCTCTGCTGTCGCGATCACCGACGGTCACGACATCGTGCGCGCCGAGCTCGGCTACCGCGCTGCGGGAACGCGGCGCTGGACGCGCGTGCCGATGCTGCCGACGGTCGAAGACAGCGACCGCTTCGCCGCGAGCTTTTTGGTCGACGCGCCCGGGCTGTGGGAGTTCACCGTCTCCGCGTGGATCGATCGCGCCGCGACGTGGCGCGACGAGTTGCGGCGCAAGGTCGATGCGGGTCAGGCCGACGTCGCGGGTGAGCTCGCGGAGGGCGCGACGTTGCTCGCGGTCGACATCCCCGACGCCGAGACCGGGCTCGCGACCACGGCGAGCGTGATCGAGTCGAAGGTCTCGCTCACGCGCGCGCTGCCGGTCGTCGTCGAGCGACCGATCGCGGCGTTCGGCGCGTGGTACGAGCTGTTCCCGCGCTCCTTCGGCGGCTTCGCGGGCGTCGAGCGCGCGCTCCCCGAGATCGCCGACCTCGGCTTCGACGTCGTGTACCTACCGCCGATCCATCCGATCGGCACGACGAACCGCAAGGGCAGCAACAACACGCTGAGCGCGGCCGCCGCCGACCCCGGGAGCCCGTGGGCGATCGGTGGTCCCGAGGGTGGTCACAAGGCGGTGCACCCCGACCTCGGCACGCTCGCCGACTTCGACCGCCTGGTACTGCACGCGCGCGAGTTCGGTCTCGAGATCGCGCTCGACTTCGCCCTCCAGTGCTCGCCCGATCATCCGTGGCTCAAGAAGCATCCGGAATGGTTCTCGTGGCGCGCCGACGGCTCCATCAAGTACGCGGAGAACCCGCCCAAGCGCTACCAGGACATCGTGAACTTCCGCTTCGACGGCCCGAAGTCGAAGCAGCTGTGGGAGGCGCTGCTCGGCGTCGTGCAGCACTGGGTCGCGCACGGTGTGCGCATCTTCCGCGTCGACAACCCGCACACGAAGCCGTTCGCGTTCTGGGAGTGGTTGATCGCGTCGGTGCACCGCGAGTCGCCCGACGTCGTGTTCCTCGCGGAGGCGTTCACGCGTCCCGCGGTGATGAGCACCCTCGCGAAGCTCGGCTTCAGCCAGTCGTATACGTACTTCACGTGGCGCAACGACGCGCGTGAGCTCGCCGAGTACGTCACCGAGCTCGCGGGTCAGTCCGACTGGTTCCGCCCCAACTTCTTCGTGAACACGCCCGACATCCTGCACGAGTACCTGCAGCACGGCGGTCGGGCCGCGTTCGAGGCGCGCACCGTGCTCGCGGCGACGCTCTCGCCGTCGTGGGGTATGTACTCGGGATTCGAGCGCATCGACAACGTCGCGGTCGCGCCCGGGAGCGAGGAGTACCTCGATTCCGAGAAGTACCAGCTGCGCGTGGGCAAGGTCGGCGGCGCGTTGAGCTCGCTCGTGCGCCGCTGCAACGAGGTCCGGCGCGCGTCACCAGTGTTCCGCCGCGTCGACAACGTCACGTTCCTCGCGTCCGCGAACGACGCCTTGCTCGCCTACGTGAAACGCGAAGGGCGCGATGCGGTGATCACGTGCGTGAACGTCGACCCGGTCACGTACTCCGAGGGTCTGGTCCACGTACCGGAGTGCTTCAGCACGCCGGTCTTCGGTGTCGTCGACCTGCTCTCGGGCGCGGAGTACGAGTGGCACGTCGGTGGGAACTACGTGCGGCTGCCGCCCGGAGGAGCCCACGTCCTGGCGGTCCGATGACCACCGGCGAGCTCATCCTCCCGCGCCACATGATCGGCGACCTCCGCCGGCACCTGTCGACGCACGACACGACCGAGCCGACGCGCTGGTTCGAGTCGGACCCGATGTGGTTCCAGCGCGCGGTGTTCTACGAGATCCACATCCGCGGCTTCTCCGACGGTAACGACGACGGCATCGGCGACTTCCTCGGGCTCACCGACCGGCTCGACTATCTCCAGTGGCTCGGCATCGACTGCATCTGGCTGCTGCCGTTCTACGCCTCGCCGCTGCGCGACGGGGGCTACGACATCTCCGACCACTACGCCGTGCATCCCGACTACGGGACGATCGAGCACTTCGCCAACTTCGTCGAGGGCGCGCACCAACGCGGCATCCGCGTGATCGCCGACCTCGTCATGAACCACACGTCGAGCGACCACCACTGGTTCCAGGAAGCGCGTGATCCCGACTCCGCGCGCCACGACTGGTACGTGTGGTCCGACACCGACGACAAGTACAAGGAAGCCCGCATCATCTTCGTCGACACCGAGAAGTCGAATTGGACGTGGGATCCCGTCGCGGGCCAGTACTACTGGCACCGCTTCTTCTCGCACCAACCGGATCTCAACTTCGACAACCCCGAAGTGTGCGACGCGATGATCGACGTCATCCGGTTCTGGCTCGACTACGGGCTCGACGGCTTCCGCCTCGACGCGGTGCCGTACCTCTTCGAGCGCGACGGCACGAACTGCGAGAACTTGCCCGAGACGCACGCGTTCCTGCGGCGCGTGCGCGAGATGGTCGACACGGAGTACCCGGACCGCGTGCTGCTCGCGGAGGCGAACCAGTGGCCGGCCGACGTCGTCGAGTACTTCGGAAGGAGCGACGAATGCCACATGGCGTTCCATTTCCCCGTCATGCCCCGACTCTTCATGTCGATGCGGCGCGAAGAGGCGATGCCGATCGTCGAGATCCTCGAGCAGACGCCCGCCATCCCGCCGAACACGCAGTGGGGTCTGTTCCTGCGCAACCACGACGAGCTGACGCTCGAGATGGTGACCGACGACGAACGTGACTACATGTACAACGAGTACGCGAACGATCCGGCGATGCGGCTGAACCTCGGGATCCGCCGCCGGCTCGCGCCGCTGCTCGAGAACGGTCGCGACGACATCGAGCTCGCGACCGCGGTGCTCTTCTCGCTGCCCGGAAGCCCGATCCTCTACTACGGCGACGAGATCGGGATGGGCGACAACATCTACCTCGGCGATCGCGACGGAGTGCGCACGCCGATGCAGTGGACCGGCGATCGCAACGCCGGTTTCTCGCGCGCCGACTTCGCGCGCCTGTATCTCCCTCCGCTGATGGACCCTGTGTACGGCTTCCAAGCGGTGAACGTCGAGGCGCAACTGCGCACGTCGACCTCGCTCCTGCGCTGGGTCCACCGTTTCATCGCGCTGCGCAAGGAGCACCCGGTGCTCGGGCAGGGCGACTACGAAGCGCTGCGCCCGGCGAACGGACGCGTGTTCGCGCACCTGCGCACGCTGGAATCCGAGATCGTGCTGTGCGTGCACAACATGGCGCGTTCCGCGCAAGCGGTCGAGCTCGACCTGTCGCGCTTCGAAGGGATGATCCCCGAAGAGATGTTCGGCAAGACGCGCTTCCCGCGCATCGGCACCCTTCCGTACCTGCTGACCCTCGCGGGGCGCGGGTTCTTCTGGTTCACGCTCCAGAGCGACGATCCCGCGAGAACGGGCGGCTCGCAGCGCGAGCCGTCCGACTCGAAGGCTGAGGCGTCATGAGCCGCGAGCGGAGCGAGCGCGACCAGAAGGGCGGACGACGATGACTGACTCGCATCCGGGCGTCGGCACCCTCCCCGCGCTCGACGACTCCCATCTCGTCGACTATCTCTGCGCGCAGCGTTGGTTCGCGGGCACGACGCGCGAGCTCGTCGGCGCCGCACCGATCGACGTGGTGCCGATCGGCGACGGGATGGCGATCGCGCTCGTCGAGGTGCACTTCCGCACCGGCACGCGCGACCTCTATCAGCTGCTCGTCGACGAGCACAGCGGCGAAGCGCTCGATCTCGCGCAGACCGCGGAGCTCGCACGCCGGCTCACGCGCCTGAGCGCGTTCAACGAGACGCTCGACACGGCCGACGGTCACCTGCTCGGGCGCTCGATCCGCCCGCTCGTCGACACCGAGACCGCGGAGGCGCACGCGCTCGACGCCGACCAGTCGAACAGCTCCATGGTCGTGGGCGACGTGATGCTCAAGACGTACCGGCGCATCGAAGCGGGCGTGAACCCCGAGCTCGAGATGCTGCTGTTCTTCGCGGAGCACGGGTTCGACCGCGTGCCCGGGCTCGTCGGGTGGTACGCGTACGAAGGCGCGCACATCGACGCGACCCTCGGCGTGATGCAGTGCTTCGTGTCCGACGTCACCGACGGCTGGCAGCTCGCCCTCGACGAGGTCCCGCACGCGCCGAACGAGTACCTCGACCGCCTCGACCGGCTCGGCGCGATCGTCGGCACGATGCACCAGGTGCTCGCGTCCGACCTCGACGACGCCGCCTTCGCGCCCGAGGACTCGGCACCCGACGGCACCGCGCTGCTCGTCGCGCGCGTCGACGAGGAGATCGACCGGTTGTTCGACGAGTTCTCCGACCGTGAGGAGCTCGCGCCGCTCGTCGGTCGGCGCGACGACGCGCACGCGCAGGTCGGTGCGCTCGCGAGCGCGCTCGCGCCGGCGCGCACCATCCGCACGCACGGCGACCTCCACCTCGGCCAGGTGCTGTGGACCGGCGACGACTGGCTCGTCATCGACTTCGAGGGTGAGCCCACGCGGCCCGCGAGCAGCCGGCGACAGAAGGCGCTGCCGCTGCGTGACGTCGCGGGTCTGCTCCGATCGATCGGCTACCTCGTGTCGACGCTCACCCGTCAGGATCGGCCCGCGCCCGACGGCTGGGAACGCGACGCACGCGAGCGGCTGCTCGCGGGGTACCGGAGCGCCGCACCCGCGAGCCTGCTGCCCGCGACCGACGAAGCGCGGGCGCGCCAGCTCGCGCTGTTCGAGCTCGAGAAGGCCTTCTACGAGGTGCGCTACGAGTTGGACCACCGTCCCGACTGGGTCGGGATCCCGGTGCAGAGCATCCTCGACGTCCTCGAACGCGGAGTGTCCTGATGCCGGCGCCGTCGACCGCGGTCGCCGAGTCCGTCGATCTCCTCGTCGCGCTCGCGCACCACGATCCACATTCGTTCCTCGGCGCGCACACGCCGGACGACGGGAGCGCCGGCACGATCGTGCGCGTGTTCCGCCCCGGCGCGTCCCCGCCGACGATCGTCGTCGGCAAGCGCGAGATCGCGACCGTGTGCACCGACGAGCGGGGCCTCTTCGAGGCGACGATCAAGCGCGCGCGGTCGCCGATCTCGTACCTCGTGCGCGACGCGGAGTCCGGCGTCGCGATCGCCGACCCGTACACGTTCCTGCCGACCGTCGGCGAGCTCGACACACACCTCTTCGCCGAGGGTCGTCACCGCCGGCTCGGCCACGTGCTCGGCGCGCACCGGCGCGAGTCGAACGGCGTCACGGGAACCGCCTTCGTCGTGTGGGCACCCTCGGCGCGTGGCGTGTCGGTCGCCGGCGACTTCAACGGCTGGGACCCACGCTCGCTGCCGATGCGCACCCTCGGCGGCTCCGGGCTGTGGGAGCTGTTCGTGCCCGGCGCGCAGCTCGGCGATCGCTACAAGTACGCGGTGCATGCGCGCAACGGCAGCGTCGTGATGCACGCGGATCCGGTCGCGGCGCGGACCGAGGTGCCGCCCGAGAACGCGTCGATCGTGTTCGAACCGACGTACGAGTGGCACGACGACGAGTGGATCGCGCAGCGCGCGGCGGAACCGTTCGCGCGGCCGATGTCGATCTACGAGGTCCACGCGGGTTCGTGGCGGCTCGGCCTCGACTGGCGCGCGCTCGCGCACGAGCTCGCCGACCACGTCACCGACCTCGGCTTCACGCACGTCGAGCTGCTGCCGGTGATGGAGCATCCGTTCGCCGGGTCGTGGGGGTACCAGGTCACCGGCTTCTTCGCGTCGACGGCGCGGTTCGGCTCACCCGACGACTTCCGCGAGCTCGTCGACATCATGCACGCGCGCGGGATCGGCGTGATCCTCGACTGGGTCCCCGCGCACTTCCCGCGCGACGAATGGGCGCTCGCGCGTTTCGACGGCACCGCGCTCTACGAGCACGACGACCCGCGCCGCGGTGCCCACCCCGACTGGGGCACGCTGATCTTCAACTACGGCCGCAACGAGGTCCGCAACTTCCTGCTCGCGAGCGCGGCCACCTGGGTGCGCGACTTCCACGTCGACGCGTTGCGGGTCGACGCGGTCGCGTCGATGCTCTACCTCGACTATTCGCGCAACCCGGGCGAGTGGATCCCGAACGCGTTGGGCGGCCGCGAGGACTTCGACGCGATCGAGCTCGTGCGCGAGCTCAACGACGTCGTCGCCGCCGAGGCACCGGGCACGTTCGCGATCGCGGAGGAGTCGACCGCGTGGTCGGGCGTGTCGCGCCCCGTCGACGAGGGCGGGCTCGGCTTTCGCTACAAGTGGAACATGGGCTGGATGCACGACACGCTCGAGTACTTCTCGCGTGAGGCGATCTACCGCCGCTTCCACCATCACGAGCTCACGTTCAGCATGGTGTACGCCTACAGCGAGCACTACGTGCTGCCGCTGTCGCACGACGAGGTCGTGCACGGCAAGCGCTCGCTGCTCGGCCGCATGCCCGGCGACCGGTGGCAGCAGCTCGCCAACCTGCGCGCGCTCTACGCCTACATGTGGGCGCACCCCGGCAAGAAGCTGCTCTTCATGGGGGGCGAGCTCGCGCAGGAGCGCGAATGGAGCCACGAGCGCTCACTCGACTGGGAGCTGCGCGACCTTCCCGGTCACGCCGGCGTCGAGTCGCTCGTACGCGACCTGAACCATCTCTACCGGCGCGAGCGCGCGCTCTGGGCCGGCGACGACGACCCGTCGGCGTTCGCGTGGCTCGAGTCGAACGACGCCGATCACAACGTCTACGCCTTCGCGCGCTTCGATCCCGCGGGCGGCCGCCCGGTCGCGTTCGCCGTGAACCTCTCCCCCGTGCCGCGCTACGACTATCGCCTCGCGCTTCCGGAGCCCGGCGAATGGGAGGAGCTGCTCGACACCGACTCGTCGTACTACGGCGGTTCCGACGTCGGGAACGGCGGCGTCGTGCACGCCGACGGCGACGCGCGGAACGGTCAGCCCTGCTCGGCGCGCCTCGCCCTGCCTCCGCTCGGCGCCGTGCTCCTCGCGCCGCGCCGCCCGCCGAGCGCGTAGCGGTGTCGCCACACCCCGAGTGGGAGCACGCACCGCTCGGCGCGGTGGTCGACGGCGACACGACGACGTTCCGCGTGTGGGCGCCGGCGGCGCGCACGGTCGACGTCGTCCTGCGCGACCGCGTCGTACCGATGGAAGCCGAGGCGGGCGGCAGGTTCGCGATCACCGCCCGGGCCGGTGCGGGTGAGCGCTACCGGTTCCGGCTCGACGGCGACGCCGCGCTGCCGGACCCGATGTCGCGCGCGCAGCCCGACGGCGTGCAGGGCCCGTCGCAGATCGTCGCACCCACGGAGCTCGAGTGGACCGACACGGAATGGTCCGGTCTCCGTCTCGACACGCTCACGATCTACGAGCTCCACGTCGGCACGTTCTCGCGCGAAGGCACCTTCGACGGTGCCCGCACGCATCTCCGCGCGATCGCGGATCTCGGCGTCACCGCGATCGAGATCATGCCCGTCGCGACGTTCCCCGGCTCCCGCGGCTGGGGCTACGACGGGCTGTATACGGGCGCGCCCCATCCCGCGTACGGCGGTCCCGAGGGGCTTGCGCGGCTCGTCGACGCCGCGCACGCGACCGGTCTGGGTGTGATCCTCGACGTCGTCTACAACCACCTCGGGCCCGGTTCCGAAGCGGTCACCGCGTTCGGGCCGTACACCACCGATGCGCACCACACGCTGTGGGGTGGCGCGATCGACTTCGCGCAACCGTCGGTTCGCGAGTGGGCGATCCAGAACGCGGAATCGTGGGTGCGCGACTACCACGTCGACGGGCTGCGGCTCGACGCGGTGAACGCGATGTTCGACGACAGTGATCCGCACGTGATGGCCGAGCTCGCGACGCGCGTCCACGCGATCGCGCCGCGCACGATCGTGATCTCGGAGACCGACACCGACGACACGCGTCCGATCGAGCAGTGGGGTCACGACGCGCAGTGGGGCGACGCCCTGCATCACGCGGTGCACGTGCTGCTCACCGGCGAGCACGATGGCTACTACGAGAGCTACGGCAAGGTCGCCGACCTCGCGCGCGAGCTCGAACGCGCCGACGCGCGCCGGCTCGTCGTCTGTGCACAGAACCACGACCAGGTCGGCAACCGCGCGGTCGGCGACCGACTCCAGGGTCGCAAGCTCCGGCTCGCCGCGTTCTGCGCGATCCTCGCTCCGGGCGTCCCGCTCCTGTTCATGGGCGAGGAGTACGACGAGCACCACCCGTTCCTGTTCTTCACCGACCACATCGATACGGAGATCGCGAACGCGACGCGCGAAGGTCGACGCCGTGAATTCGAGAAGTTCACGGCGTTCGCCGGCGAGGACGTTCCCGATCCCCAGGCGGCCGAGACGTTCGTGCGCTCGAAACTCGACCGCAGCGCCGGCGATCCCGCGCACCGCGACTACTACCACTGGCTCCTCGCGCGCCGGCGCAGCCTGCCGGCCGGTCCCGTCGCGACGATCGTCGACGAGGACGCGCGCGTTCTCGAGGTCCGGCGGGGCGGCGTGGTGCTCAAGATGAACTTCTCGGACGTCGAGCACGACGGCGTGCCACCGTGGGAAGGCGTCGTGCGGTGACCGAGGTGTGGCCCGGGCGCCCGTTCCCGCTCGGCGCGCTGTGGGACGGCACCGGCACGAACTTCTCGCTGTTCTCGGAGCACGCCGAGGCGGTCGAGCTGTGCCTCTTCGACGCCGACGATCACGAGACGCGCATCCAGGTGCACGAGCGCACCGCGTTCCACTGGCACTGCTTCCTGCCGGGTGTCGGCCCGAGTCAGCGCTATGCGTACCGCGTGCACGGCGCGTACGACCCCGAGAAGGGGCAGCGCTTCAATCCCGCGAAGCTGCTCATCGATCCGTACGCGAAGGCGATCGAAGGCCCGATCGCGTATCAGGTCGCGAACGTGCTGCCGTACGTGCCCGACGGCGGCGACGACGCGGACTTCTCGATCGACGACGAGGACGACCAGGACGCGATCCCGAAGTCGGTCGTCGTCGACGAGCGCTTCGACTGGGAAGGCGACCGGCCGCCCGCGCGCGCGTGGAACGAGACCGTGATCTACGAGGCGCACGTACGCGGGTTCACGAAGTGCCATCCCGCAATCCGCGACGACCTGCGCGGCACGTACGCGGGCCTCGCGTCCGACGATGCGATCGCGCACCTCTCGGCGCTCGGCGTCACCGCGATCGAGCTGTTGCCGATCCACCACATCGCCGACGAGTCGTACCTCACCGACCGCGGCCTCTCGAACTACTGGGGCTACAGCTCGATCGGCTACCTCGCGCCGCACTCCGAGTACGCGGCGACCGGCAAGAACGGCCCGCAGCTCACCGAGTTCAAGGGCATGGTGAAGGCGCTCCACCGTGCGGGCATCGAGGTGATCCTCGACGTCGTGTACAACCACACCGCGGAGGGGAACCACCTCGGTCCGATGCTCTCGTTCCGTGGGATCGACAACGAGTCGTACTACCGGCTCGCGACGGAGAACCCGCGCTATTACGTCGACTACACGGGCACGGGGAACAGCCTCAACCCCGTCCACCCGAGCGTGTTGCGACTCATCATGGACTCGCTGCGCTACTTCGTCGTCGAGTGCCACGTCGACGGCTTCCGCTTCGACCTCGCGTCCGCGCTGGCACGCGAGTTCCACGAGGTGAACCGGCTGTCGGCGTTCTTCGACATCATCTTCCAGGACCCGGTGCTGTCGCAGGTGAAGCTCATCGCCGAGCCGTGGGACGTCGGCGAGGGCGGCTACCAGGTGGGCAACTTCCCGACGTTGTGGAGCGAGTGGAACGGCCCGTATCGCGACACGGTGCGCGACTACTGGCGCGGCGCGGGTCGCGTCGGCGACTTCGCGACGCGGTTCGCCGGGTCGGCCGACCTCTACGAGCGCGACGGCCGCCGGCCGTTCGCGTCGATCAACTTCGTCACCGCGCACGACGGCTTCACGCTCGCCGACCTCGTCTCGTACAACGACAAGCACAACGAGACGAACCTCGAGGACAACAACGACGGCACGAACGACAACCGCAGCTGGAACTGCGGCGCGGAAGGGCCGACCGACGACGCGGAGATCCACGCGCTGCGTGCGCGCCAGCAACGCAACTTCCTTGCGACGCTGTTCCTCTCGCAGGGTGTGCCGATGCTGCTCGGCGGCGACGAGCTCGGCCGCACGCAGCAGGGCAACAACAACGCGTACTGCCAGGACAACGCGATCTCGTGGTTCGACTGGAACCTGCGCGACGAGTGCAGTGATCTCCTCGCCTTCGTCGCTCGGCTCGTGGAGTTCCGCAACCAGCATCCGGTCCTCCGGCGCACGACGTTCTTCGGCGGTGCGCCCGACGACCGCGGCCTCCCCGACATCTGGTGGTTCCGCCCCGACGGCCGACGCATGACGCGCGCCGACTGGGAGCACACCGCCGGTCCGCTCGGCACGTTCCTGAACGGTGACGCGATCCGCTCCGTGAACGACGCGGGCGAGCCGGTGCACGACGAGTCGTTGCTGCTGCTGTTCAACGGCGGCGGCGGCGACGTCGACTTCGTGCTCCCGCCCCGCCGGTTCGGCGTGCGCTGGGACCTCGCACTCTCGACGGAGACGCCCGACGCGCCGCCGCGGCGCTACGCCGCGCGTGAGGCGGTCCCGGTCGCGCCGTGGAGCATGGTCGCGCTGACCCGCACGCGGTGACGGACCTCCTCGCCACCTATCGGCTGCAGTTGCGGGCGGAGTTCACGTTCGCCGACGCGCAGGCGATCGTGCCCTACCTGCGCGACCTCGGGGTCAGCCACCTCTACCTCTCGCCGATCCTGCAGGCGCGCGAAGGATCCACGCACGGCTACGACGTCGCGGATCCGCGCCAGGTGTCGCGCGCGCTCGGCGGCGAGGCGGGGCTGCGCGCGCTGGCGGCCGAGGGCATGCCGATCATCGTCGACATCGTGCCGAACCACATGGCGGCGACCGACGAGAACCCGTTCTGGCGCGACCCCGCGTTGCGCGCGCAGTTCTTCGATCTCGACCCGCACGGTGGGCACCGCCGCTTCTTCGACGTCGACGAGCTCGGAGGCGTGCGCGTCGAGGACCCCGAGGTGTTCGCGATCACGCACGGCAAGATCCTCGAGCTCGTGCGTGACGGCGTCGTCGCCGGCGTGCGCGTCGACCACATCGACGGGCTCGCCGATCCCGCCGGCTACCTCGAGCGGTTGCGCGCGGCCGGTGTCGAGATCGTGTGGGTCGAGAAGATCCTCGAAGAGGGCGAGGTGCTCCGGCCGTGGCCCGTCGACGGCACGACCGGCTACGAGTACCTCGTCGACGCCGACGCGCTCTTCGTCGACGGGTCGGCGCACACCGCCTTCGACCACCTCGACGACCTCGACGTGCCGGCGTTCGCAGACCTCGCCGCGGCCGCCAAGCGCGAGGCGGTCGCGAGCACCTTCCAACCCGAGGTCGCGCGGCTCCAACGCATCGCGCCGCTGCCCGATCTCGCAGACGCGCTCGCCGCGCTCCCGATCTACCGCACGTACCTGCGGCCCGGGGCGCGCGTCGCGGAGGCCGACGAGTCGGCGATCCGCACGCTGCCCGGGCCCGTCGCCGACGCGCTGCTCGGCCGGGTGCCCGTGCCCGAGGAGTTCGTCGTGCGCTTCCAGCAGACGACGCCCGCGGTGATGGCGAAGGGCGTCGAGGACACCGCGCTCTACCGGCACGTGCGGCTGCTCGCACTCAACGAGGTCGGCGGCCGTCCCGACCGCTTCGGCATGACCGTCGACGAGTTCAACACCGCCGCGCTCGCGCGCCAGGCGAACTGGCCCCGCAACCTGCTCGCGGCGACGACGCACGACACCAAACGCAGCGCCGACACCCGCGCGCGCATCGTCGCACTCACCGCGCTCACGTCGGAGTGGCAGACCGAGGTCGCCGCCGCGCGCGCGGTGATCGCAGAGCTGCGGCGCGCACCCGCGCCCGACGCGCTCGAGGAGCGCTTCATCCTGCAGACGCTCGTCGGCGCGTGGCCGATCGACGCCGACCGGCTCGGCGGCTACCTCGAGAAAGCGTTGCGCGAGGCGAAGCGCAACACGTCGTGGGTCGATCCCGACGTCCTGTGGGAACGCAACGTCATCGACACCACCCTCCTGCTCGTGCACGACCCCCGTTTCCTCGCGCGCTTCCTGCCCTTCCTCGAGCGCGTCGACGACGTCGCGGCGCGCATCATCGTGGGCCAGACCGCGCTGCGCGTGATGAGTCCGGGCGTACCCGACGTGTACCAGGGCGACGAGATGCAGAACCGCTCGCTCGTCGATCCGGACAACCGCCGCCCCGTCGGCTACGACGCGCGCCGGCACGCGCTCGCGTCGCTCCGCGCCGAAGTGCCGCCCGATCGCGAGACCGCGAAGCTCTTCACGCTCACGACGCTGCTCGCACTGCGCGCGCGGCACCCCGACTTCGTCGCGCTCCCCTACCACCCCTCCGATCAGGGCCCCGACGTCTGCGCGTTCGCACGCGGCGACGACATCCTCGTGCTCGTGCCCGTGCACGCGCCGTTCGAGCTGCCGCCGCGGCCACCCATCGACGACTTCACCGACGTGCTCGCGCCCCTCGACGTGGTCTTCGGATCGCGCCGGCCCGCGGTGTACGAGCGCCGCCGCTCGCGGATGACCGGATGACCGCCTAGCGGCGGAGCGAACCGAGGACGCGCCGCGCAAGGTGCACGGTTCCGCCGACGACCGCGCTCGCGATCTCGACACCGAGCCCCGCGATGCCCGTGAGGCGCGCGACCAGGTCGAGCCCTGCGGGCGGCGACGGTGTGCGCGACGGCGCGATCGGCTCGCGTGCCGGTTCCACTTGCGGCGCGGATGTCTCGACGGGCTCCGGTTCCGACACGCGCGACTCGCGGTGACCGCCCAGCGCGCTCCACACGTCCTGCGGCGTGTCGAAGCGCGTGTCGATCGGCAGCGTCCCGAGCGCGTCGATCACCCACTCGGGCGCGTGCTCGGCCTCGGCCGCGTGCAGCAGTCGCCCGCGGTCCCCCGGAAACGCGTGGCCGGGCAGCGCGGCCGCGAGCTCCGAGCGCCGGCGCCGCTCGTTGTCGTCGATGCCGCCACCGACGGGCGCTTGCGCGAACTCGACGACCGACTCCGGCGCGGGCTCGCCATCCGCGGGCGACTCCTGCGAGCGCCATTCCTCCGCGTGCGCCTCGACGGGCGCGCCGTGCGTGAGCGACGCCGTCTCCGCCGCCATCTCGTCGTCGATCCGCGGTGAGTGCTGGGTACTGCGTTCGATGCTCATCGGTCGTGCTCGCAAGCTCGCGCGACACGACGCGGGATGGGAGCGGGCATGGTCGCGCGCTCGCTTCGCTCGCTGCTCGCCGTCATCAGAAGTCGTCCAGCGGATCGCGATCGAGATGCAGGTCCTTCGCGATCTCGTCGACGGGATCGGTCGTGTCGACTTCCGGGAGCTCGCGCTCGACGCGCACCTGGATCGGCTCGCCCTCGAGTTGCTCCTCCGCGGTCACGCCCCAGTCGACCGACCCGCGCGCCTTGTCGCCCGGCGGCGGGAGCCCCTCCTGCGGATCACCGGTCTCCTCCTTGCCCGGCGCGGGCGGGTCGAGATCCGGCATCCCTTCGTCGTCGAGAGTCGGCATCAGCATGACCTCCAAAGTGGCGAGCGAAGCGCGCAGTGAGCGCGACCGGAGATCATGACGTCGTCTCGAGGCTCTGCGCGAACGTCTGCACGAGCTGCGCGCAGAACGCGGGCAGGTCGTCGGGCTTGCGACTCGAGACGATGACGTTCTCGTCGCCCTTGCAGACCTCGACCTCACGATCGACCCAATGACCACCGGCGTTCTCGATGTCGGTCTTCAGGCTCGGCCAGCTCGTGAGCGTGCGGTTGCGCACGACACCCGCTTCGACGAGCGTCCACGGTCCGTGACAGATCACGGCGACGGGCTTGCCCGCCTCGACGAACGCCTTGGCGAACGCGACCGCGTCGGGGATCGTGCGCAGCTGGTCGGGGTTCGCGACACCGCCGGGCAGCACGAGCCCGATGTAGTCGCCGGCCGAGGCCGCACCGACGGCGAGATCGACCTGGAACGTGTCGCCCCGGTCGAGGTGGTGGAACGCCTGCACCGACCCCGCCTTCGGCGCGATCAGCCTCGGGAGTCCACCCGCCGCCTCGACCGCCTTCCACGGCTCGGTCAGCTCGATCTGCTCCACTCCCTCGTTCGCCACGAGGAATGCCACCTGCGCACCGGACAACTCGTCCACGTCGTGCTCCTTGCTCGCGTTCGGGACCGCCTACCCGCAACCGGTGCGACACAAGCGCGAACGCGCGCGACGGTTACGCGACCGTCACGAGCTCGCGCACCGCCTTGGTGAGCACGAAGAACACGGCGAGCACACCGCCGAACGCGCCGATGATCAGCGTCGTCTTCAAGCCGAAGAGCGTGCCGAGCAGACCACCGGTGAGCGAGCCGAGCGGCATCGTGCCCCACACCATGAAGCGCATCGACGCGTTCATCCGTCCGAGCATGTTGTTCGGCGTGATCGCCTGCCGGTAGCTCACCTGGGCGATGTTGTAGATCGGGCTGCCGAGCGACGTGAGCAACAAGCCCGCGATGATCCAACCGAACGCATGGTGGCGCGGTGAGAACGCGACGAAGAACGCGCCGGCCTCGCTCACGACGATCGACAACCAGATGGTGCGCCCGAGCTTCAGCACACGCTCGACCCGCGACTCCACGGCCGCACCGACGAAGAACCCGATGCTGGCGAGCATGAGCACGAGACCGATCACGCCCGCGCTGTAGTGCAGCACGCGCACGAAGTACACGAGCAACACCGCCTGCGTCATCGAGCTGAAGTAGTTCGACGTCGCGGTGCAGCCGGCGACGCACTTCAACACGGGATGCCCGAGCAGGTAGCGCAGTCCTTCGCCGATCTGGCTGCGCATCGACGGCTGCTCGTGCTTCGGTGGCGCGTCGACCGGCGGCTCCGCGCGTTGGATGCGCGACACGCTGCCGGCCGAGAGCAGGAAGCTGATCGCGTCGACCAGCACCGACGTGGGCGCGCCGACGATCTGCACGAGCGAGCCCGCGAGGCCGGGGCCGACGACCTGCGCGCCGGAGTCGCTCATCTGGAGCTTGGCGTTGCCCTCGCCGAGCTGGTCGGAATCGACCAGCGCCGGCAGGTACGACTGGTAGGCGACGTCGAAGAAGACGGTGAGCACGCCGGTCGTGAACACGACGACGAAGAGCTGGCCGAGCGTGAGCCAACCGAGCCACCACGCCAGCGGGATCGAGAACAGCGCGATCGCGCGACCGAGGTCGCCGAACATCAGCACGGGCCGCCGGCGCCGGCGGTCGACGATGACCCCCGCGGGCAGGCCGACGATCAGGAACGGCGCGAACTCGACGGCGTTCAGCGCACCGACCTGGAACGTCGTCGCCTTGAGCGTGGTGATCGCGAGCAGCGGGATCGCGAGCAGCGTCACCTGGCTCCCGACCTGGCTCACGGTCTCGGCGGTCCAGAGGCGCACGAAGTCCCGGTTGCGGAGCAGGGATCGGGCCCCGGGCCGGAAGCGTCGGCGCGGACCGAGCGGCGGCCGCTCGGAGCGCTCCGGATCCGTCAGCGGCGGCACGGTCATCGGTTGAGTCTTCCCAATCGATTGAGAGTTGTCAACCAGTGGGCCTAGAATCGCGCGTCATGCCGACCGCACGGGAGCCCGACGAGCGTCCCCGGGCCACGGTCGCGGAGACCCGGGCCCTCGCCCACCCCCTGCGGCTGCGGATCATCCGCCTGCTGTTCGACCGGGAGCTCACGAACCGCGAGCTCGCCCGGAGCCTCGGCGAGAACCCCGCGACGGTCCTCCACCACGTCCGCACGCTGCTGCGGACCGGCTTCATCGAACCCGCGGCCGAACGCCGCGGGCCGCGGGGCACGACGGAGAAGCCGTACCGCTCGACCGGTCGCTCGTGGACGCTCGCGGTCGACGACGCCGCCGCGGGCGTGAACGTGTCGCAGGCTTCGTTCGAGGCGTTCCTCGCGGAGCTGCGCGACTCCGAGCCGAACGCCGACCTGCGCACGAGCCGCCTCGCGATGACGCTCACGCGCCCGAATCGCATCGAGCTCGAGAAGCGCATCGCGCGCATCCTCGACGAGTACGCGCGCCTGCCGCGCGATCCGGACGGCGACGGCTGCGCGATCTTCATCGCGACCCATCTGCGCGCCGGCTCCGCGCGCGACGCGAGTGGCGAGCGCACCGACGGCGACCCTCCCGCGGTCGTGCTGCGCGAGTGCGCGTCCGACGACGCGACCGCCGCGCTCCTCGTCCGCGCGCAGTGGGCGGAGCTCGGCGCGCGCTACGGGCAGCCCGAGCCCGCACCCGCGTCGATTCGCGATCCCGCGGCATTTACGGCCCCGAACGGGGCGTTCTTCGTCCTCCGCGTCGGCGCCGACGACGTCGCCTGCGGTGGCATCTGCCGCTCCGATGCCGACACCGCCGAGATCAAGGCCGTGTACGTCCTGCCGACGCACCGCGGGCACGGTTACAGCCATCTCGTGCTGCAGGCGCTCGAGGACCGCGCGGTGGCGCTCGGTTACTGCGGCGTGCGACTCGAGACCGGCGACGCGCAACCCGAGGCGATCGCGCTCTACGAGCGCCGCGGCTACGAGCACATCGAGTGCTTCGGTCAGTACGCGGAACTGCCGCGCTCGGTCTGCTTCGCGCGCCGCTTCGAGGCTGCCGTCCTCGAAGACGATCCTTATGGTCGCGCTCGCTGCGCTCGCGGCTCCTGACGCCTCAGCCGCCAAGCCGGGCGGGCGGCAGAGCGACCCGCCCGTTCCTGTGAGAACTCGCGCTCGTTAGCGCTTCTTCTTGCGGAAGCGCTTGCGCGCGGCGCGGCGGTCCATCTCCTCGAGCGCGGCCGCGCCGGCCGCGTTCACGATGTCCTCGGCCTCGTCGAGCAGTGCGGCGGCGGCATCGTCGAGGTTGGCCGGTTCCGGCGTCGGCGTCGGCGCCATCGCGCCGGAGAGACTGCCGTACTGCCAGGCCGCGTCGAAGCGGCGCTTCTCGAACATCGGGCAGTCGGTGGGGCACCGCCACGGTGCCTCGGGGGCAAGGTCGAGCCGGCACTTCCGTACCGTCTCGCCCTGTCCGTAGGTCCGGCTCTCGTAATGCCGGCATTCCGTCCGCATGCCCATAGGAGCGCCATTCTCTCATCCGCGACACCCCCGGGACGCGCCTTCCCCGGAGTCCTCATATCTCGCGCTTGGCTCGGGCGTGATTCCGGCCGATGAGGACGGATCGGACCGTTCCCGTGGGGACGGCCGGACGAGGACGACGCCCGTGAGCCCAGGCCCTGACGCGGATCCGATCGCCGATCGGCGACTCGCCGCGGTCGTGTCGCGCTCGCGGGCGCTCACGGGCGTGCTCGCTCGGGACGGTACGCCCCGGTATTTGAGCCCGGCCGCGCTCGAGCTGCACACGGGCCTCGTCGACCGCGACGTCGAGGACCTCGAGTTCGCGGTCGACCGCATCCATCCCGACGACTTCGGGGTGCTCGCGCACAGCTTCGCGACTGCGCTCGAGCAGCCCGAGCACCCGGTACCGGTCCACTACCGGATCAAGTTCGTCGACGGCACCTGGCGTTCGATCGAGGGCACGCTGACGAACCTGCTCGCGGATCCCGACATCGAGGGCGTCGTGCTCGACGTCAAGGACGTCACCGAGCGCGAGAAGGCCGAGTCCGCGTTGCGCGCGAGCGAGGCGCGCCACCGCCGCGTGCTCGACTCCCTCGCCGAGGGCATCATCCTGTCGGGCGAGGGCGGCCGCATCATTGCGTGCAACCCGGCCGCGGAGCAGATGCTCGGTCTGCCCGCGGACGACATGCTCAGCCGCACGACGCAGGAGCTCGCGTGGAAGCTCGTGCGGCGGGACGGCACCGAGATCCCCAACGCCGAGCGCCCCGCCGACCGCACGCGCGCGACGGGCGAACCGGTTCGGGACGCGGTCATGGGCGCCGCGGACGCCGACGGCCATGTGAGCCGTTGGCTGTCGGCGAACGCGGTGGTCGTCGAGACGAACCCCGACGGAACGCCCGACGTCGTCGCGGTCTCGCTCACCGACATCACCGACGTCGTCGAGAGCAGCGTCGAGATCGAGCAGAACGAACGGCGCTTCCGCACGCTCATCGCGCGCTCGTCCGACATCGTCGCGGTGATCGACCCGGAGCTGCGCATCACGTACGTGAGTGGGGCGGTCGGCGAGATCCTCGGCTACCGCGAGACCGAGCTGCTCGGCGTGAGCGCGGTCGAGCTCATCCATCCCGACGACCTCGAGGACACGTTCGCCGCGGTGGCGCGCTCGATCGAAGGCGCGACCGAGCCCGATCCGCTCGAGCTGCGCCTCCGCCACGCCGACGGCAGCTGGCTCTACCTCGAAGCGCTCGGGGTGAACCTGCTCGACGACCCGCTCGTCGACGGCATCGCGGTCAACCTGCGCGACATCTCGGAGCGCCGGCGCATCGAGGCCAACCTGCACGCCGCGCAGGTGCGGTTCGAAGAGGCGTTCCAGCACGCGCCGATCGGCATTGCAATGCTGCGGGAAGACGGCCACTTCTTCCGCGTGAACCCCGCGTTCTGCCGCATGCTCGGCTACACGGCGGACGAGCTGCTCGATTACTCGTTCACGGATCTCACGCACCCCGACGACCTCGACCACAACGTCGCGCTGCACGAGCGCACCTACCACGGCGACCTGCCGAGCTACGTGATCGAGAAGCGGTACCGGCGCAAGTCGGGCGACTGGATCTGGTGCCGCGTCCACGTGACGATCGTGCAGGACTCGGAAGGCGCGCCGCACTACAGCCTCGGACAGATCGTCGACGTCACCGAGCGCCGCCAGTTCGAGGAGCGGCTCGCGTACGAGGCGACCCACGACGCGCTCACCGACCTGCCGCTGCGCAACCTGCTCATCGACCACCTCGACCTCGCGCTCGCGGGCGCACGCCGGCGCGCGAGCGAGGTCGCGATCCTCTTCATCGACCTCGACCACTTCAAGCGCGTGAACGACAGCTTCGGTCACGTCGCCGGCGACGACGTGCTCGTCACCGCGGCGGGCCGGCTCCGCGAAGCCGTGCGCGAGGGCGACACCGCGGGTCGCTTCGGCGGCGACGAGTTCGTCATCGTGTGTCCCGACGTCGCCGACGCGGCCGAAGCGGTCGCGATCGCGGAGCGCGTGCGCGCGTCGCTCGACGAGCCGTTCTCGGTGCGCGGCACCCAGATGTACGTCGGCGCGAGCATCGGCGTCGTCGTCGCGGGCGGCGAGGGCGAAGCCGACACGATGCTGAAGCACGCCGACATCGCCGCGTACCGGGCGAAGGAGCGCGGCCGCAACCGCGTCGAGCTGTTCGACGAGCACCTGCGTTCGGCCGTCGCGGTACGCATCGAGACCGAGCTCGCGTTCCGGCGCGCGCTCGACGAGGACGAGCTCTGCCTGCACTACCAACCGGTCGTGACGACGCGCGGCGGCGAGGTCGTCGGCTTCGAGGCGCTGGCGCGCTGGGACCGACCCGGTCACGGCATCGTCGGCCCCGGCGAGTTCCTCGCGGTCGCCGAGGACACGGGACTCATCGTGCCGATGGGCATGCGCTTCCTGCGCACCGCGTGCGAGCAGATCGTGCGCTTCGCCGCCGCGGCTCCCGACGGGTCGTGCCCGTGGGTCTCGGTGAACCTGTCGGCCTCGCAGCTCGGTCAGCTCGACCTCGTCGACGAGGTCGCGTCGGCGCTCGCCGAGACGGGCGCGCCCGCGGACCGGCTGTGCATCGAGATCACCGAGTCACTGCTCATGCAGGACACGCCGACGACGATCGACACCTTGCAGCGGCTCCGCGCGCTCGGCGTCTCGCTCGCGATCGACGACTTCGGCACCGGCTACTCGTCGCTGAGCTACCTGCGCCGGCTGCCCGTGACCGTGCTCAAGATCGACCAGTCGTTCGTGCTCGAGCTCGGCCTCGACCCGCAGGGCGCGACGATCGTCGCGTCGGTGATCGAGCTCGCGCACGCGCTCGGCATGGAGTGCGTGGCCGAGGGCGTCGAGCGCGCCGCGCACCTCGAGACGCTCGCCCGCCTGGGCTGCGACGCGATGCAAGGCTTCCTCTTCTCGCGCGCGGTACCCGCGGAAGACGCGACCGCGATGCTCGGCCGCCGCTTCCTCGTGACTCAGCTCAACCACTCGGGCGCGCGGTCGAGCAGATAGCGGCTCACGCTGAGACAGCGTTCGAGCATCTCGCACGGCACCTCGTCGCCGGCGCGGATCCGCACGAGCGAGACCTGTTGGTGCGCGACGATCCGCAGCGTGCGCTCCGGCGCGTCGGTCGCCGACGGGAACGAGTCGGTCGCCGACACCTCGAGCGGAAGATCGGGTCCGCCGACGCCCGCGAGCTCGGTCGCGAGCTCCAGCAGGTTCGGCCCGCTCGGGAGCGGCGGCAACGCCCACGTGAAGTCGAGCGGGAAGTAGTACGTGTCCTCGGGCTCGTCGTCGTCGGGGAGACCGATGACCGCGTCCTCGAAGCCGAGCAGCACGCGCGGGTCGATCACGAGCGAGAGGTAGAGGTCGACCGGTCCCTCGCAGCCCTCTTCGGGGTGGAGGTCGACCTCCCACGTCTGGCGCAGCGAATACGACTCGACGAAGTGGCGCTCGTCGTGCACGTGGAAGCAGTGCTCGACCGCGTGGTCCTTGAGATCGGCGACGAAGCCCGCGATGTCGACGACAGCCATTGCGTCAGAGGGTACCGAACGCCGCGCGCACGGCTCGTCCCACCTCGGCGACGGCGTCGTTCCCCGCGTCGAGCAGTGCGCCGAGACCGAAGAAGCCGTGGATCATCCCGTCGTAGCGCGAGTGCGCGACCTCGACGCCCGCGGCGCGCAGCGCGGCCGCGTACGCCTCGCCC
The DNA here is from genome assembly GCA_036271555.1 of Acidimicrobiia bacterium. NCBI lineage: Bacteria > Bacillati > Actinomycetota > Acidimicrobiia > Acidimicrobiia bacterium. The sequence goes on along the minus strand of DATBAK010000090.1, from coordinate 7,913 downwards.
TCGTCGCGCAGCGGGTCGTACTCCGCGGTGATCACCACCGCCGGCGGCAGCCCCGCGAGATCGGCGAGGTCGGCGCGGCCGGCCGAGATCGTCGGGTCCGTGCGGTCGGCGCCGCCGCGCGTGTAGCAGTCGAAGAACCACTCCATCTGGGTGCGGTCGAGGAGCAGGTCGTCGCCGTCGAGCTCGTACGAACCTCGCGTCATGTCACAGTCGACGACCGGATAGATGAGAGCCTGCAGCGCGATCGCGGGGCCGCCTTCGCGCGCCGCCCGCTGGGCGATCACCGCCGCAAGATTGCCGCCCGCGCTGTCGCCCATGAGCGCGAGCCGGGTGCCGTCGCCGCCGAGGTCGGCCGCGTGCTCGGCGATCCAGGTCGTGGCGGCCCAGCAGTCGTCGACCGCGGCCGGGTGCGGCGCTTCGGGCGCGAGCCGGTAGTCGACCGACACGACGAGGGCGCCGGCCGCGTTGGCGATGCGGCGCGCGATCGGGTCGTAGTCGGCGACGCTGCCGATGGTCCAGCCCCCGCCGTGGAAGAAGACGACGACCGGCAGCCCGTCGGTGGTCTTGGCGTCGGCCTCGGCCGGGAGGTAGGCGCGGATCGGCACCGCGCCCGCGGGACTCGGCACCTCGAGATCGGTGACCTCGGCGACGGCCTCGGGATCACCGCATCCGAGCGCCACGAGCATCGCCCAGCCGGTCCGGATCTCCGCGAGGCGCGCGTCCGACACCTCGATGCCACCGGTCGCCGCGACCATGTCGAGCAGCGCGCGCGCCTGCGGGTGCAGCGTCATCGCTCCTCGTCCTCCTTCACGCGGGCGACGAGGGCGCGCAGCGCACGGCCCCGGTGCGAGAGTGCGTGCTTCTCGTCGGCGCTCATCTGCGCGAACGTCCGCCCGTCGCCTTCCAGAGGTTCGAAGATCGAGTCGTATCCGAACCCGTTCGTGCCGTGCGGCTCGCTCGTGATGAGCCCTTCGACCTCGCCCCGCACGACGACCTCGTCGCCGCTCGGCGTGCGCGCGACCACCACCGTCGCGAAGCGCGCGGTCCGCCGCAGCGGCGCGACACCGTCGAGCTCGCGCAGCGCCTTGTTCACGTTGTCGGCGTAGGTGGCATCCGGGCCTGCGTACCGCGCCGCGTAGACGCCGGGCGCGCCGCCGAGCGCGTCGATCTCGAGACCGGTGTCGTCGGCGACCGCGAGCAGCCCGAGCGCGGTGCCGACGCCGCGCGCCTTGATGCGCGCATTCTCCTCGAGGGTGGTGCCGATCTCCTCGACGTCGGGCGCCTCGTCGAGCTGGGTCATCGCGGCGAGCGTCGCCGGGAACCGATCCGGGTGCTCGACGACGAAGCCGATCGGCTTGTCGCCCACGGTGACGGGCGCCGACACGAGCACGCGGTCGAGCGCGTCGCTCAACAGCTCGGACAGCTCGCGCGCCTTGTCGGTGTTGCCGGTCGCGAGGACCAGGGGCAGGCCGAGCGACTGCGTCATCGCGGAGTCGGTGCCACCGCGATCATCTGCTCCTGCGCTTCGACGATCTCCGCAATGCCCGCTTCCGCGAGCGCGAGGAGCTGCGCGAGCTCGTCGCGCGAGAACGCGGCGCCTTCCGCGGTGCCCTGCACCTCGACGAAGCGGCGACCCGCGGTCATCACGACGTTCATGTCGACCTCGGCGCGCACGTCCTCGCGGTATTCGAGGTCGAGCATCGGCACACCGTCGATCACGCCGACCGAGATCGCCGCGCACGCCTCCTGGATCGGGTGGCGCGCGATGAGCTCCTTCTGGAGCAGTCGTGAGCACGCGTCGTGCAGCGCGATCCAGCCGCCGCAGATCGACGCGGTGCGCGTGCCGCCGTCGGCCTGCAACACGTCGCAGTCGACGACGATCTGGTTCTCACCGACCGCGACGAGGTCCGTGACCGCGCGCAGCGAGCGACCGATGAGGCGCTGGATCTCCTGCGTGCGACCCGACTGCTTGCCCTTCGCGGCTTCGCGACCGACGCGCTCGGGACTCGAGCCCGGCAGCATCGAGTACTCCGCGGTGACCCAACCCTGACCCTTGCCGCGCAACCACGGCGGGATGCGGTCCTCCACGGACGCGGTGCAGAGGACGCGTGTCCGGCCGAACTCGACGAGCACCGAGCCCGCCGCCATCTCGGTGTAGTCGCGCGTGAATGTGATCGGCCGGAGCTCGTCGTGCTCGCGACCCGACACCCGTGGACTCAATTGCTTGCCTTTCAGCGGTGGGACGACCGTCGCAGCCTAGGTTTCCGATTTCGTTCCCGCAGGAACGGGCGGGTCGCGGTGCGGGCCGCCCGCGCCGCGGACCGAGGCGTCAGGAGCGGCGAGCGAAACGAGCGCGACCAGAAAGCTCAGATCTTGAGGGTGAGGTTCGGCGCCGCGAGGGTGACGTCGGCGCCGAAGCCTTCCGCCGCCTCCGCAACCGAGCGCGCGGGATCGAGCGTGGGCCAGAGGTGCGTGATCACCAGCCGGCGCGCGGCCGCCGCACGCGCGGCTTCCCCGGCCTGGAGGGCCGACAGGTGGATCGCGACGCGGATGTCGTCGTGCTGGTAGGTCGCCTCCGACAGCACGAGGTCGGCGCGCGGCGCGAAGGCGTCGACACTCCAGTTCGGTCCCGTGTCGGACGTGTAGACGAGCCGTTTGTCGTCGTGCGTGAGCTCGACCGCGACCGTCGGCGGCGGATGGTCGGTGCGCGAGAACCGCAGGTCGACGGGTCCGACCGTCGCCGCGTCGCCCTCGCCGACCTCGCACCAGTCGAACGCGCCACCCCAGTCCCCTACGAGCGCGGTGAGGTTCTTCTGCACGCCTTCCGGCGCGTAGACCGGGAGTCCGAGCCGCTCGAGGCCGTAGCGGTTGAGCACGTGCAGGCCGTAGAGGTCGACGCAGTGGTCGGGGTGCGCGTGCGTGATCACGACCGCGTCGATGTCGGCGACGTCGGCGTGGCGTTGCAGCGCCGCGAACGTGCCGTTGCCGCAGTCCATCCAGATCGTCTTCCCGCCCGCGCGCACGAGATAGCCGCTGCACGCGCCGCCCGCGGGCGCGCCGTACGAACCACAGCAACCGAGGACCGTGAGCTCGATCATCTCACCAGGTCCACGCTTCGACCGTGTCGACCTCGGGGCCGAGGAAACGCGCACCGAGGGCGAGGAACTGACCGACGTCGCCGCTCGTGACGAACGCGTGGCTCGAATCGGCGCGGTTCGGCGGCGCGGGCGCGTCGAGTCGCGCGCGCACTTCGAACGCGGTCTCGTCGGCACTCGACACCAACACGACCTCGGCACCCATCACGTCGCCGAGCGTGCGCGACAGCAGCGGATAGTGCGTGCAACCGAGCACGAGGGTGTCGACGTCGGCGGCGAGCACGGGCGCGAGCAGACGCTCGGCGAGCACGTGCACCTGGTCGGAGTCGACGTCGCCGGCCTCGACGAACTCGACGAATCCCGGGCAGGCCGCGCACGTGAGCTGCATGTCGGGCGCGAACGTGCTCGCCGCGCGTTGGTACGCGCCCGACGCGATCGTGCCGACCGTGCCGATCACCCCGACACGACCGCTGCGCGTCGCGTCGCGCGCCGCGCGCACGCCGGGTTCGATCACGCCGACGATCGGGACGTCGAGGCGCTCGCGCAGCGCGTCGAGCGCGGCGGCCGACGCGCTGTTGCACGCGACAACGAGCATCTTCACCGACCGCTCGACGAGCAGGTCCGCGATCTGCAGCGAGTACTTCAACACCTCTTCCGCGGGCTTCGGCCCGTACGGGAAACGGCCGGTGTCGCCGAAGTAGACGAAGTCCTCGTCGGGCAACAGGTCGATGAGCGCGCGCGCGACGGTGAGCCCGCCGAGGCCACTGTCGAAGATCCCGATCGGCGCGGAGTTCCCGGGCATCGAGGTCACGCTAACCCGGCCGTTGCGGCCGCACGCGCCAGGCGATCGGCGACGGCAGCGCCGATCCCGTCCGCGGGCGGCGGCACGACGACGAGCGTGTCGAGGCCGTGTTCGTCGGCTTCGCGCAACCGCGCGTAGAGCACACGCGCGTAGTCATCGACATCCGCAGGGCTCGTCAGTACGACCACGTCGTTCGGTGTGGCGATTGTCACATCCGCGAGCGAGAGCAGCCCGACGCGACGGTTGGCGGCGCCTTCTTCTCTCACGCGTTCGGCCGCGGTCGCCGCGTCGACGACGAGGACGACGCGCGCGGCCGGCGAGTAGTGACGTTCGAGGGTGCCCGGCGCCGCGACCTCGCCGCGGGTCAGCAACGGGACGGGCCCGCCGACGACGGCTTCGACGGTCGTCTGCGTCACTCCGCCGAGGCGCAGGATCGCGGGGTGCGGGCCGCTGCCGTCGACGATGGTGGACTCGACGCCGACGGTCGCGGCGCCGCCGTCGAGCACGACGTCGACGTCACCGTCGAGATCGGCCCGCACGTGCGCGGCCGTCGTCGGGCTCACGCGACCGAAGCGGTTCGCCGAGGGCGCCGCCACTCCCCCGCCGAACGCTTCGAGCAACGCCTGCGCGACCGGATGCGCGGGCACGCGCAGCGCGACGGTGTCGCGACCGCCGGTCACTGCGTCGGCGATCGTGCGCGCGCGCCTGCGCACGACGAGCGTGAGTGGGCCCGGCCAGCACGCGCGCGCGAGCGCGCGGGTCGCGTCGGTGACGTCGTCTGCGTAGTCGTCGAGCGCGTCCGCCGACGCGAGATGCACGATGATCGGGTGGTCGCTCGGCCGCCCCTTCACCGCGTAGATGCGCGCGACCGCGTGCGGGTTCGCGGCGTCGGCACCGAGCCCGTACACGGTCTCGGTCGGGAACGCGACGAGCCCGCCGGCGCGCAATACGGCCGCGGCGTCGTCGATCGCGTCGGTCACCAGTAGTTGATCTGTTGCGCGCGCGCTTCGACCACGTCGATGTCGTCGGTCCACGCGCCGGACGAGAGGTACTTCCATCCGCCGTCGGGCAGCAGGGTGACGATCGTGCCCGAGTCGATCTCCGCGGCCATCTTCAGCGCGCCCGCGACCGCGGCGCCCGACGAGATGCCGGAGAACACGCCGCATTCGTCGAGCAATCGGCGGGTCAGCTCGATCGACTCGCGCGGACGCACGATGAACTTCCGGTCGAGCACGTCGCGCTCGAAGATCGGCGGGACGAACCCGTCGTCGAGATTGCGCAGTCCTTGCACGAGCTCGCCCGCGGGCGGCTCGACCGCGACGATCTTCACCGCGGGCTTGCGCTCCTTCAGGTAACGGCCGACGCCCATGAGCGTGCCGCTCGTGCCGAGGCCCGCGACGAACACGTCGACCTCGGGGCAGTCGCGCCAGATCTCCGGGCCGGTGCCCTCGTAGTGCGCGAGCGGATTGGCGGGGTTGCCGTACTGAAAGAGGAGCACGTACTCGGGATGCTCGGCCGCGATCTTCTCGGCCATGCGGATCGCGCCGTTGCTGCCCTCTTCGCCGGGCGACGGTGTGACCTCGGCGCCGAAGATCTCGAGCAGCTGCCGGCGTTCGGGCGACACGTTCTCCGGCATCACGATGCGGAGCTTGTAGCCGCGCAGGCGGGCGACGAGCGCGAGGCCGATGCCGGTGTTGCCCGACGACGGCTCGAGGATGGTCGCGCCCGGTTCGAGCGCGCCGTCGCGCTCGGCGAGCTCGACCATCTTCTTGGCGATGCGATCCTTCGACGAACCGCCGGGGTTCTGACCCTCGAGCTTCGCCCAGATGCGGACGTCGGGGTTCGGCGAGAGCTGGTGCAACGCGACGAGCGGGGTCTCGCCGATCAGGTCGAGGATGGAGTCGTAGCGGGCCATACGCGTCGCGTGCTTCGCCGGCCGCTCAGCTCGTCGCCGGCCCGGCTCCTCCGGCGACCGCGGGGATGATCGACAGGATGTCGCCGTCGTCGAGCTTGGTGTCGAGCTGTTCGAGGTACCGGATGTCGTCGTCGTTCTTGTAGACGTTGACGAACTTGTGCAGCCCGCCGGCGTCGTCGAGCAGGTTGCCGCGGATCGACGGGTAGCGGGTGACGAGGTCGTGGAACACCGCGCCCACGGTCGCGCCGTCGCTCGGGACCGACGCCTTTCCGTCGGCGTGCGTGCGCAGGACGGTAGGCAGCTTCACCTCGACGGACACCGGCACAACCTCTTGCTCGCGGGCGACCCAGCCTACAAGCCCGACCTCCCCAGTCAGAATTCCCACCTCTCGCTTCCGTCGCCCGCCTCGCCCGCCGCACCCCGCCCGCCGCACTCCGCTCGCCGGCGCGGGGGAGGGTCAGGACTCGATGGTGATGGGGATCTCGGCGATGGTCTCGTCGCGGATGCGGTAGGCGCGCAGCATGGGGAAGCCGTCGCGCAGCGACACGATCAGGTACAACCACATCGGGTCGGCGGCGAGCTGAACATCCGTCGGCGACGGGTACGCGGTCGTGTGCGTGTGCGAGTGCCACACGCCGACGATGTCGTCGCCGCGCGCCTCGGCCTCGCGACTCACCCGGAGGAAGTCGCGCCCGTCGACCGTGTACGTGCGCGCCGACCGTGCCGCGTTGACACACGGCACCGCGTCGGTGACGCGCCCGTCCGACTCCGAACCGACGAGCCGTCCGGTCAACAGCCCGCAGGCCTCGTCCGGGTATCCGTCGTAGCAGTGCCCGACGATCACCGCGTGTTGGTGCGACGTCAGCCGCAACAGCGGCCCGGCGAACGAGCTCATGCCGAGGCGGAAGCCTTCGCGTCGCGCAGCGCCTGCCACACCCGTTCCGCGGTGCACGGCATGTCGAGGTGGCGCACACCGAACGGCGACAGCGCGTCCACCACCGCGTTCTGCACCGCCGGCGTCGAACCGATCGTGCCCGACTCACCGATGCCCTTCGCGCCGAGCGGATTCAACGAAGTCGGCGTCTCGGTGTTGCTGACCTCGAACGACGGCAGCTCCGCGGCACTCGGCATCGCGTAGTCCATGAGGTTCGCGGTGATCGGGTTGCCGTCGGCGTCGTACTGCACGTGCTCGAACAACGCCTGCGCCGCGCCCTGCGCGATGCCGCCGTGCTGCTGCCCGGCGACGAGCAACGGATTCAGGATGCGGCCGCAATCGTCGACGGCGACGTGGCGTACGAGCTCCACGCGCCCCGTCTCGGTGTCGACCTCGACGACGGCGACGTGCGAGCCGAACGGGAACGTCGACTCACCCTGGTTGAAGTCGAGCTCGTGCGCGAGGCCCGCTTCCATCCCTTCCGGCCGCCGCGCCGGGTCCAGCGCTGCCGACGCGAGATCCGCCCACGACACCCGGCTCGCGGGAACGCCCGTCACTTCCAAGCCGTCGTCGCCGACGACGATGTCGTCGGTGCTCGCCTCGAGCAGATGCGCGGCGAGCAGGCGCGCCTTGTCGAGCACGATCCCGCTGGCCTGGAACACGGCCGTCCCCGCGGTTTGTAGCGAGCGCGATCCCATCGTGCCCTGACCACGCGGGATGACCGCAGTGTCGGACTGCACGAGGCGCACCTTCTCCATCGGCACGCCGAGCACTTCGCTCACGATCATCGCGAACGCGGTCTCGTGGCCCTGCCCGTGCGAGCTCGTGCCGACCTTCGCGGTGACCGTGCCGTCCTCGTTCACCTCGATCGCGCCGTACTCGGAGAACAGACCCGGAGCGGTGATCTCGACGTACGACGCCACACCGATGCCGAGCTGCTTCACGTCGCCGCGCTCGCGCCGCGCACGCTGTTCCTCGCGCAACGCGGTGTAGCCGGACGCCGCGAGCACCGCGTCGAGGGCGCGCTCGTACTCGCCGTTGTCGTAGTTCGCGCCGGTCACCGTCGTGAGCGGGAACTCCGACGGCTGCAGGAAGTTGCGACGACGGATCTCCGCGGCGTCGATGCCGAGCTCGTCCGCCGCGATGTCGAGGATGCGCTCGAGCAAC
>DATBAK010000089.1 GCA_036271555.1 Acidimicrobiia bacterium | reverse complement strand
CGGCGTGAACGCCGTCGACGGATCCGCGTCGTGCAACACCTTCGTGATCGCCGCCGTCAACGTCGTTTTCCCGTGATCGATATGACCGATCGTCCCGATGTTCAGATGCGGCTTGGTCCGCTCGAACTTCGCCTTCGCCATCGAACTCTCTGACTCCTGATTCTGCCGACTGCGTCGGCCACCGACACTGCTGGGGGCGGAACTACTCGCCGCGAACTCGAGCGACGATCTCCTGCGCGATCGTCTCCGGTACCTGCTGGTAGGAGTCGAACTGCATCGTGTACGTCGCGCGACCCTGGGTCCGTGACCGAAGATCGCCAACATAGCCGAACATGTGCGCGAGCGGGACCTTGGCGGTGACCACCTGTGCGTTGCCCCGCTGCACCATTCCCTCGACCTGACCGCGCCGCGAGTTCAGGTCCCCGATCACGTCGCCCATGTACTCCTCGGGCGTCACGACCTCGACCTGCATGACCGGTTCGAGCAGCGCGGGCTTGGCCCGTTTCGCCGCTTCCTTGAGTGCCATCGACCCGGCGATCTTGAACGCCATCTCCGACGAGTCGACCTCGTGGTACGAGCCGTAGGTGAGGTTGGCGCGGACGTCGACGAGCGGGTAGCCCGCGAGCACCCCGCCTTCCATGGCCTCCTGCATGCCCGCGTCGACCGCGGGGATGTACTCGCGCGGGATGACGCCGCCCTTGATCGCGTCGACGAACTCGTAACCACCGCCGGGACCGGTCGGCTCGAGGCCGATGACGACATGCGCGTACTGACCGCGACCACCGGTCTGGCGCACGTAGCGCACCTCGACCTTCTCGACCGGCTGCGTGATCGTCTCGCGGTAGGCGACCTGCGGCTTGCCGACGTGGGCCTCGACGTTGAACTCGCGCATCATGCGGTCGACGAGCACCTCGAGGTGCAGCTCGCCCATGCCGCCGATGATCGTCTGGCCGGTCTCGTCGTCGGTGTGGACCTGGAACGTCGGGTCCTCGTCGGAGAGCGAGCCCAGGGCCTTGCCCAGCTTGTCCTGGTCGTTCTTCGTCTTGGGCTCGATCGCCACCGAGATGACCGGCTCGGGGAACACCATCTGCTCGAGCACGATCACGTGCGAGCGCTCGCAGAGCGTGTCGCCGGTCGTGGTCTGCTTGAAACCGAGCCCCGCGACGATGTCGCCCGCGTACGCGACGTCGACGTCCTCGCGGTTGTTCGCGTGCATGCGCAGGATGCGGCCGATGCGCTCCTTGCGGTCCTTCGTCGAGTTGTAGATCTCGGCGCCCTTCTCGAGCCGCCCCGAGTAGACGCGGAAGTACGTGAGCTTCCCGTACTGGTCCGCGACGATCTTGAACGCGAGCGCGGAGAACGGCGCCTTCTCGTCGGCGTCGAACGCGATCTCCTCGTTCGACTTCGGGTCGGTGCCGACGGTCGGCGGGAGCTCGATCGGCGAGGGGAGGTAGTCGACGACCCCGTCGAGCATGGGCTGGACGCCCTTGTTCTTGAACGCGGAGCCACACAGAACGGGCACGAACTCGCCCGACACCGTCCCCTTCCGCAGCGCGCGGCGGATCTCGTCGCCGGTGAGCGGTTCGTCGGAGAGGTACTTCTCCAACACCTCGTCGTCGACGTGCACGACGGTCTCGAGCAGCTCGTGCCGCCAGTGGTCGGCATCGGCGGCGAACTCCGCGGGGATGTCGACGACGTCGAACTTCGCACCCTCGGAGTCGTCCTCGATCGGCCAGACCTTCGCGTTCATCTCGACGAGGTCGATCACACCGCGGAACTCGCTCTCCGCGCCGATCGGGAGTTGCGTCACCGCGGTCGTCGCGGCGAGGCGGTCTTTCATCATGTCGACGCAGCGGAAGAAGTCGGCGCCGACGCGGTCCATCTTGTTGACGAAGCAAATGCGCGGGACCGAGTACTTGTCGGCCTGACGCCACACCGTCTCGGTCTGCGGCTCGACGCCCGCGACCGCGTCGAACACCGCGACCGCGCCGTCGAGGACGCGCAACGACCGCTCGACCTCGACCGTGAAGTCGACGTGGCCGGGCGTGTCGATGATGTTGATCTGGCAGTCCCGCCACTGGCAGGTCGTCGCGGCCGACGTGATCGTGATGCCGCGCTCCTGCTCCTGGACCATGTGGTCCATGATCGCGGCGCCCTCGTGCACCTCACCGATCTTGTAGCTGCGACCGGTGTAGAAGAGGATGCGCTCGGTCGTCGTGGTCTTGCCCGCGTCGATGTGCGCCATGATGCCGATGTTGCGGGTCTTCTCGAGGGGGAACTCGCGGGGCATGACATTTCCTTCAGCTCGAAGCTCTGCGAACAGCGTTCGGCCGGGCACAGAGGCCCGGCCGTCAGGAATGCGGACTTCGTCCGCCAGGCGCAACCGTCAGGCTAGGGCGTCGCCTGCTCCTGCATCACCGCTCGAATTCTCATCGGTGCCTGATCCCTGGGCTTGAACGGCCGGTCGCCTGCGCTACCAGCGGTAGTGGGCGAACGCCTTGTTGGATTCGGCCATCTTCTGGAGATCGTCCTTGCGCTTGATCGACGCCCCGATGCCGTTGCTGGCGTCGAGGAGCTCGCCGGCGAGCCGCTCCGACATCGTCTTCTCCCGGCGCTGCCGGCTGTAGCCGATCAGCCAGCGGATCGCGAGGGTGGTCGCCCGCCGGGGCCGGACCTCGACCGGCACCTGGTAGGTCGCGCCGCCGACCCGGCGGCTCTTCACCTCGAGCACGGGCCGGACGTTCTCGACCGCGCGCTTGAGCACCGCGACCGGCTCGCCGCCGGTCTTGCGCTCGATGTCCTGGAGCGCGGAGTAGACGATGTGCTCGGCCGTCGAGCGCTTGCCCGACAACAGCACCTTGTTGACGACCTGGGTGACGACGACCGACCGGTAGATCGGGTCGGGCATGAGCTCGCGGCGCGGCGCGGGACCTTTGCGGGGCATCGACTAGTCCTTCTTCGCGCCGTAGCGGCTGCGGGCCTGCTTGCGGTTCGCGACGCCGCTCGCGTCGAGCGCGCCGCGCACGATCTTGTAGCGGACGCCCGGAAGGTCCTTCACACGGCCGCCGCGCACGAGCACGATCGAGTGCTCCTGCAGGTTGTGACCGATGCCGGGGATGTAGGCGGTCACCTCGACGCCGGTGGTGAGGCGAACACGCGCGACCTTGCGGAGCGCGGAGTTCGGCTTCTTCGGCGTGTGCGTGAACACGCGCGTGCAGACGCCCCGCCGCTGCGGTGAGCTCTTCAACGCCGGAGTCTTGGTCTTCTCCGGCTTCGTCTCCCGCCCTTTGCGGACGAGTTGGGCGATCGTGGGCACGCGACTCCCTACAGGAGGATTGCTGGGTTCGGACGAAGAACGACGGCCCCGCGTCGACGACGCGAACGGGCCGTCCGGCCGAGGGCCAACGGGGAAGGATATGGCCCCCTTTGGCCCTCGGTCAAACAGTCGGGCAGTACGCCGTGATCAGTCTCCGCCGCTCGCTCCGGCCTGGTCGCCGTCGCCCCCGCCCACGGCCTGCAGCAGCGCGAGGTCCGGCTGGGCCGGGCTCGAGCTGTCGCGCAGCCAGTCGGCGAGGTCGCCGTCGTCGTCGGACGAGTAGAACGGCAGCGGCTCGTAGTCGGGCGCGAGCGTCCGGATCTCGTTGTACCGCGGCATGCCCGTCCCGGCCGGGATGAGCTTGCCGATGATCACGTTCTCCTTGAGTCCCGCGAGGTCGTCGAAGCGGCTCTCGATCGCCGCCTCGGTGAGCACTCGCGTGGTTTCCTGGAACGACGCGGCCGACAGCCACGAGTCGGTGGCGAGCGACGCCTTCGTGATGCCCATGAGCTCGGGCCGACCCTGCGCCGGCTCCTTGCCCTCCTCGGTGAGACGGCGGTTCGTGTCGGCGTAGCGCCGCGCGTCGGCCTTCTCGCCGGGCAGGAACGGGGAGTCGCCGGCCTCGAGCACCACGACCCGGCGCAGCATCTGGCGAACGATCACCTCGATGTGCTTGTCGTGGATCGACACGCCCTGCTCCCGGTAGACCTTCTGCACCTCGTCGGTGAGGTACTGCTGGGTCTCCCGGATGCCCTTGATCTCGAGCACCTTCTTCGGGTCGAGCGGGGTCTTGGCGTCGCCGACGAGCCGATCGCCGGCGCGCACTTCCTGACCGTCGACGACGGCCAGGTGCACCCGACGCGACACCGCGTACGGCTCTTCCTCGCCGTCGTCGCTCACGATCGTGATCGTGCGCTCGCCCTTCTCGTTCTCGCCGAGCCGGATCACACCCGAGCTCTCGGCGAGGAGCGCGGCGCCCTTCGGCGTGCGAGCCTCGAAGAGCTCGACCACACGCGGCAGACCGTGGGTGATGTCCTCACCCGCGACGCCACCGGTGTGGAAGGTCCGCATCGTGAGCTGCGTGCCGGGCTCACCGATCGACTGGGCCGCGACGATGCCGACGGCCTCGCCGAGATCGGCGCTCTTGCCGGTCGCGAGCATCTTGCCGTAGCAGCGCGCGCACACCCCGACGATCGTCTCGCAGGTGAGCACCGACCGGACCCGGACCCGGTTGTTGTCCGGGTCGGCCGAGATCAGGTCGAGGTCGTCGTCGTCGAGCTCGCGGTTGCGCGGGATCACCGTGCCGTTCGCGAGCGTGAGGTCCTGTACGAGGCAGCGACCGAGCAGGCGCGTATCGAGCAGGCGCCGGCTCTCGACGTCGTCGAGGATGTCCTCGATCCAGATGCCGCGGTTCGTCTCGCAGTCGATCTCGATGATGATGAGCTCCTGCGACACGTCGACAAGACGACGCGTGAGGTAGCCCGAGTCGGCGGTGCGGAGCGCGGTATCGGCGAGACCCTTGCGGGCGCCGTGCGTCGAGATGAAGTACTCGAGCACGGTGAGGCCCTCACGGAAGTTCGCCTTGATCGGCCGCGGGATGATCTCGCCGCGCGGGTTGGCGACGAGGCCCCGCATGCCGGCGATCTGCCGCACCTGCATGACGTTGCCGCGCGCACCCGAGCCCACCATCATCTCGATGGGGTTGAACTGCTCCTCGAGAATCAGCGCCTGCATGGCCTCGGTGACCTTGTTGGTCGCCTCGGTCCAGATCTCGATCTCCCGCTGGCGGCGCTCGTCGTCGGTGATGATGCCCCGCTCGAACTGCGCCTCGACCTTTGCCGCCTCGCCCTCGAACTGCTCGAGGAGCCCGGCCTTCGCCGGCGGCGTGCGCACGTCGTCGATCGAGATCGTGAGCCCCGACCGGGTGGAGTACTCGTAGCCGAGGTCCTTGATTCGGTCGAGGCTCTCGGCCACCTCCGCCTTCGCGAACTGCTCGACGAGCTCACCGACGACCTCGGTGATGTCGCGCTTCTTCATCGAGCGGTCGGCGAAGGGGAATCCCTTCGGGAACGCCTCGTTCAGGAGCAACCGACCGAGTGACGTCTGGACGAGCACCTTCGTCGAACCGTTCTCGCCGTACTCGCGCAACACGATGCTCTGCGGTGTCCCGTCGGGCAGGGGACGCGGGAAGTGCGACTCCGGGAAGCGATCGACCGGCATGCGCACCTTGATGCGCGCGTGCAGGGAGATGGCGTCGGCACCATCGGCGCTGAAGCGCTCCTCGTACGCGAGGTAGGCCTCGTCGAGCGAGTGGAACCTCCGGCCTTCGCCGACGGCACCTTCGACGATCTCGGTGACGTAGTAGACGCCGATGATCATGTCCTGCGTCGGCGTCGAGATCGGACGACCCGACGCGGGCGACAGGATGTTGTGCGCCGACAGCATGAGCAGGCGCGCCTCGGCCTGCGCCTCCGACGAGAGCGGCAGGTGCACGGCCATCTGGTCACCGTCGAAGTCCGCGTTGAACGCGGTGCACACCAACGGGTGGATCTGGATGGCCTTGCCCTCGACGAGGACGGGCTCGAACGCCTGGATGCCGAGACGGTGCAGCGTTGGCGCCCGGTTCAGGAAGACCGGGTGCTCCTTGATCACCTCTTCGAGCACGTCCCACACCTGCGGACGCGCGCGCTCGACCATGCGCTTCGCCGACTTGATGTTCTGCGCGTACTCGAGGTCGACGAGCCGCTTCATGACGAACGGCTTGAACAGCTCGAGCGCCATCTGCTTCGGCAGACCGCACTGCTGGAGGCGCAGCTGCGGGCCGACGACGATGACCGAACGGCCCGAGTAGTCGACGCGCTTGCCGAGCAGGTTCTGGCGGAACCGGCCCTGCTTGCCCTTCAGCATGTCGGAGAGCGACTTGAGCGCGCGGTTGCCGGGGCCCGTGACGGGGCGGCCGCGGCGGCCGTTGTCGAACAGCGCGTCGACGGCCTCCTGCAGCATCCGCTTCTCGTTGTTGATGATGATCTCGGGTGCGCCAAGGTCGAGGAGCCGCTTCAGCCGGTTGTTCCGGTTGATCACGCGGCGGTACAGGTCGTTCAGGTCGGATGTCGCGAAGCGGCCACCGTCGAGCTGCACCATCGGGCGCAGGTCCGGCGGGATCACGGGGATCGCGTCGAGGATCATGCCCATCGGCGAGTTGATCGCGCGGCCGTCCTCGTTGCGGCGGTTGAACGCCGAGATGACCTTGAGCCGCTTGATCGCCTTCGCCTTGCGCTGACCCTTGGCGGTCGCGATCACCTCCTTGAGGGTGATCTCCTCCTCGCCCATGTCGAGCCGCGACACGAGGTCCTTCACGGCCTCCGCGCCCATGCCGCCCGCGAAGTACTCCTGGAACCGGTCCTGGAGCTCGCGCCACACGCGCTCGTCGTCGACGAGCTGCTTGGGCTTCAGCGCGCGGAACGTGTCCCACACGAGGCGAAGGTTCTCGACGGTGAGGTCGGAGCGGGCGCGGATGTCCTCGAAGTCCTTGTTGCGGGCCTTCTCCGCGCGCTCGAGCTCGTTCTTCTTGGCGCCGCGCGCCTCGAGGTCCTCGAGCTCCTTGATGTACTCCTCGTCGCGCGTGCGGATCCGCAGCTCACCCTCGTTGCGGATCTCGTCGATCTCGGCGCGCACGTCGGCCTCGAGCTTCGGCAGGTCCTTGTGCAGGCGCTCGGTGTCGACCCAGGTGATGAGGTGCGCGGCGAAGTAGATGACCTTCTCGAGGCTCTTCGGCGCGATGTCGAGCAGGTAGCCGAGCCGGCTCGGAACGCCCTTGAAGTACCAGATGTGCGTGACGGGCGCGGCGAGCTCGATGTGGCCCATGCGCTCGCGCCGCACCTTGCTGCGCGTCACCTCGACGCCGCAGCGCTCGCAGATGATGCCCTTGAACCGGACGCGCTTGTACTTGCCGCAGTAGCACTCCCAGTCCTTCGTGGGACCGAAGATCTTCTCGCAGAACAAGCCGTCCTTCTCGGGCTTGAGCGTGCGGTAGTTGATCGTCTCCGGCTTCTTGACTTCGCCGTTCGACCAGGTACGGATCTGGTCCGCGGTCGCGAGGCTGATGGAGAGCTGCGCGCTGTCGTTGACGTCGAGCACTAGGTGTCTCGCCTCCCTATGGGATCTCTCGATGGGTGGCCGTGCTGACTGGTGTTAGGAGTTGAGCCGTGCGGTCTCGCGGGCCGCGTCTTCCTCGTCGGTGCCGCGCTCGGGACGCGAGAGGTCGATGCCGAGGGACTCGGTGGTGCGGAAGGCGTCCTCGTCGAGCTCCCGGATCTCGACCTCCTCGCCGCGCTCGTTGATCACGCGCACGTTGAGGCAGAGGGCCTGCATCTCCTTGATGAGCACCTTGAAGCTCTCGGGGATGCCGGGTTCCGGAATGTTCTCGCCCTTGACGATCGCCTCGTAGACCTTCACGCGGCCGAGGACGTCGTCGGACTTGATCGTGAGGATCTCCTGGAGCGCGTACGCGGCGCCGTACGCCTCGAGCGCCCACACCTCCATCTCCCCGAAGCGCTGGCCGCCGAACTGCGCCTTCCCACCCAGCGGCTGCTGGGTGATCATCGAGTACGGGCCGGTCGACCGGGCGTGGATCTTGTCGTCCACGAGGTGCGACAGCTTCAGGATGTACATGTAGCCAACGGTGACCTCGCGGTCGTACGGCGTGCCGGTGCGGCCGTCGTACAGCGTGGTCTTGCCGGCGCTGTTGATGAGCTTCATGCCGTTCGCGCCGTCGGGGTGGAGCTGGCCGAGCAGCGTCTGGATCGTGCCCTCGACGCCGGCCTGCTCGGTCTCGTCCCAGTGCGCGCCGTCGAACACCGGCGTGTTGATCCACACCGCGGGCTCGGTGATCGTGCTCGTCTTGTTCGGCGAGCGCACGGTCGACGGGTTCTCGCCCCAGCCGTGGCGCGCGACGTACCCGAGGTGGGCCTCGAGCACCTGGCCGACGTTCATCCGGCTCGGAACACCGAGCGGGTTGAGCACGATGTCGACCGGCGTGCCGTCGGCGAGGTACGGCATGTCCTCGACGGGGAGGATCTTCGAGATGACGCCTTTGTTGCCATGGCGTCCGGCGAGCTTGTCGCCCTCGGAGATCTTGCGCTTCTGGGCGACGTACACGCGCACGAGCTGGTTCACGCCCGGCGGCAGCTCGTGGCCGTCGTCACGCGAGAACACGCGCACGTCGATGACCTTGCCGGTCTCGCCGTGCGGCACCTTCAGGCTCGTGTCGCGGACCTCACGCGCCTTCTCACCGAAGATGGCGCGCAGCAGGCGCTCCTCCGGCGTGAGCTCGGTCTCGCCCTTCGGCGTGACCTTGCCGACGAGGATGTCGCCCGCGCCGACCTCGGCACCGATGCGGATGATGCCGCGCTCGTCGAGGTCCTTGAGGATGTCCTCGGAGAGGTTCGGGATGTCGCGCGTGATCTCCTCGGCGCCGAGCTTCGTGTCGCGGGCGTCGATCTCGTGCTCCTCGATGTGGATCGAGGTGAGCACGTCGTCGCTGACGAGCCGCTCCGAGAGCACGATCGCGTCCTCGAAGTTGTGGCCCTTCCACGGCATGAACGCGACGAGCAGGTTCTTGCCCAGCGCGAGCTCGCCCTCGTGCGTCGAGGGACCGTCGGCGAGGACGTCACCCCGCTTCACGATGTCGCCCTCGCTCACCACGGGCTTCTGGTTGATGCAGGTGCCCTGGTTCGAGCGACGGAACTTGAGGAGCCGGTACGACTTCTTGCCCATCGCCTTGTAGTCGACGGTCACCTGGTCGCCGGCGACGTCGATGACGGTGCCCGCGTCCTCGGCGAGCACCACGTCGCCCGCGTCGCGCGCGGCACGCGCCTCGACACCGGTCCCGATGTACGGAGCCGTCGACCGCAGCAACGGCACGGCCTGCCGCTGCATGTTGGCGCCCATGAGCGCGCGGTTGGCGTCGTCGTGCTCGAGGAACGGGATGAGCGCGGTCGCGACCGAGACGATCTGCTTCGGCGAGACGTCCATGTAGTCGATCTCGTCCGGGGTGACGTACGCGATCTCGCCGCGACCGGCCCGCACGAGCACGCGCTCGTCGTTGAAGCGACCGCTCTCGTCGACCGACGCGTTCGCCTGCGCGATGACGCGCGTGTCCTCGTCGTCGGCCGCGAGGTAGACGATCTCGTCGGTGACGCGCCCGTCGGTGACCTTCCGGTACGGCGTCTCGATGAAGCCGAACCGGTTGATGCGCGCGAACGACGCGAGGTAGCCGATGAGACCGATGTTCGGGCCTTCCGGCGTCTCGATCGGGCACATGCGGCCGTAGTGGCTCGGGTGCACGTCTCGCACCTCGAACCCGGCGCGCTCACGCGACAGACCGCCCGGCCCGAGGGCCGAGAGGCGGCGCTTGTGCGTGAGGCCCGCGAGCGGGTTCGTCTGGTCCATGAACTGCGACAGCTGCGATGAGCCGAAGAACTCCTTGATCGCCGCGACCACGGGCCGGATGTTGATGAGCGTCTGCGGCGTGATCGCCTCGACGTCCTGCGTCGTCATGCGCTCGCGCACGACGCGCTCCATACGCGACAGGCCGACGCGCACCTGGTTCTGGATCAGCTCACCGACGGAGCGCACGCGGCGGTTGCCGAAGTGGTCGATGTCGTCGGGGTAGTAGCCGGGCTCGTTCGCGTGGAGCTTCACGAGGTAGCTGATCGCCGCGAGGATGTCGGCCTTGCTGAGCGTGAAGCCCGAGCCGCCGTCGACGTCGCCGGTCGGCGTCTCGATGCCGAAACGCTTGAGCCCCATCTTCGGGTACTCGTCGCGCAGCTTCTTCGTGACCTTGTGGCGACCGACCTTCGCGAGGTCGTAGCGCTTCGGGTTGAAGAACAGGTTCTGCAGCAGCTGGCGCGCGGAGTCCGGCGTCGGCGGCTCGCCCGGGCGCAGCTTGCGGTAGATGTCGATGAACGCGTCGTCGGCGCTCTCGGTGTGGTCCTTCTCGAGCGTGTTGCGGATCGACTCGTACGGACGGCCGTCGTCGTCGGTGATGAGGTTCAGCAGCTCCTCATCGGTCTCGCCGAACTCGAGCGCCTTCAGCAGCACCGTCACCGGCTGCTTGCGCTTCCGGTCGATGCGGACGTACACGACGTCCTTCTTGTCGATCTCGAACTCGAGCCACGCGCCGCGGCCCGGGATCATCTTGGCGTCGGCGATGTCCTTCTCCGGCGCGGTCTTGTCGGGGTTGAGCCCGAAGTAGCAGCCCGGCGAGCGCACGAGCTGGCTGACGACGATGCGCTCGGTGCCGTTGATGATGAACGTGCCGCGGTCGGTCATCATCGGGAAGTCCCCCATGAAGACCGTCTGCTCCTTGATCTCACCGGTGCCGGAGTTCATGAACCGGGCGGTGACGAACAGCGGGCGCGCGTACGTCATGTCGCGCTCGCGGCACTCCTCCTCGGAGTGCTTCGGCGGGTCGAAGACGTGGTCGGTCAGCTCGAGCTTGAGCTGACCGGTGAAGTCCTCGATCGGCGAGATGTCGCGGAGCACTTCCGCGACGCCGTCCTCGAGGAACCACTGGAACGACTCGGTCTGGACCTCGATGAGGTTGGGCAGCTCCTTGACTTCACGCAATTTTCCGAACGAAACGCGCTCACGAGGACGACGAGCCAACGTGACTCCATTCCAGCAATCGTCGGGAAGAACACGAACACCGCGGCAGACCCATCAGGGCGCCGAACGGCAGAGGTGAACCGGGAGAGTCCACGGCTCGGGCACGAGGCGCGCTGCGAGACGCAGACGGAAACGCAGGACACGAGCGGGCAGACACGACTAGGCCGGAGCATAGCACAAGCTACGCCGGCCCTCGGTGCCGCAACTCGGTTGGCGGACGCGGTCGCGTCCTCGTGGCGGCGAGGATACGACGAGGGCCCCCCGGTTGCAAGCCTTCCGAGCGCCGGCAGCGTGCGACCGGAGGCCGAAACCGCCCGCGCGTGGAGCTGCGCGAACGCCGGTCGTTACTTGAGCTCGACGGTGGCGCCGGCCCCTTCCAGCTGGCCCTTTGCCTTCTCGGCGTCCTCTTTCGAGGCCTTCTCGAGGACGGGCTTGGGCGCGCCGTCGACCAGGTCCTTGGCCTCCTTCAGGCCGAGACTGGTGAGCGAGCGCACCTCCTTGATGACCTGGATCTTCTTGTCGCCGGCCGCGATGAGGACGACGTCGAACTCGTCCTTCTCCTCGGCGGCGGCCTCGCCACCACCGGCGCCGCCGGCGGCGGGCGCGGCGACCGCGACCGCGGGCGCCGCCGCGGTCACGCCGAACTCGTCCTCGAAGGCCTTGAGGAAGTCGTTCAGCTCGAGGACCGTCATGTTCTTGAAGACGTCGAGCAGGTCTGCGGTGCTCATGGTCGCCATGGTGCGTGGTCTCCTGTTTCCTGTTGCGATCAGTGGTTCGAGGCTCAGGCCTCGGCGGGCGTCTCGGTGTCGGGTGCGTCGGCCGCGGTTTCGGGCGCCGCGGCTTCCGGCTCTGCGGCTTCCGGTTCTGCGGCTTCCGGCTCTGCGGCGGTCTCGGCCGCGGCGGCTTCCGGTTCGGCGGCGGCTTCGGGCTCGGCGGTCGCCGGCTCGTCGAGCACCTCGCCGCCGGCGACGCGCTGGTCGACGAGCGCCTTGATGCCGTAGGCCATGTTGCGGGTGAACGCCTGGAACAGGCCGGCGGCCTTCACGAGCGGGGCCTGGAACCCGCCGGCGAGTCGGGCGAGCAGCACCTCGCGGGGCGCGACGTCGGCGAGCGACTCGATGTCCTTGGCCGTGAGGACCCGCTCGTTCAGCAGCCCGCCCTTCACGACGAGGTTCGGGTTGCCGCGGGCGAAGTCGCGCAGTGCCTTCGCCGCGAGCACCGCGTCGCCGGTCACGAAGGCGATCGCGACCGGGCCTTCGAGCAGCGGGACGATCTCGGCGAGGCCGGTGTCCTCTGCGGCGCGGCGGGCGAGCGTGTTCTTGAAGACCTTGTACTCGGTCGACGCCGGGCGCAACGACGCGCGCAGGTCGGCAAGATCGGTCACGCTGAGGCCGCGGTACTCGGTGAGGACGGCGGCATCTGCAGCGTCGAGCTTGCTGCGGATCTCGTCGATCACCTCGGCCTTGCGGCGCAGCTGGTCGCTGCCGGCATCGGCCTTGGTCGCCATCGTGCTCCTCGTGTCGGTCGGCAACCGTCGTCGACCGCGGTCGTGCAGGTGCACGACCCCGAGGAACACGCCTCGTCCGGCGGGCCGGAGCCCATTACCTCGAGAGAGACCGGAGATCTTTGGCGACGGGAACTTCGGCGGATGATGCTACCGGCACCCGGTGGTCACGGGCCAGCCGACTCTTGGTCGCCCACTTCCGCTCGGGCACTGGAGGACCAACCGATCTGTCGGTACCGTCGAGCCATGCGAAGGATCGCGGTGGGCGTCGGGATCGTGCTGGTCGTCGCGGGCGTCGGCGCCGGGGGCGCGGCCGTGTCGGCGCGGGTCGCGAAGGTGCCACAACCGCACGGCATCGACTTCCAAATCCACACGACGGCCGACTCGAACTTCTGCGTCGACTCCCCGGGCGACGGGAGCGTCATCGTCGCCTCGTGCGTGCCGAACGACAACGAGCACTTCACCTTCACGCACAACGCCGACGGGACCTTCCAGCTCGTCGACGGATTCGGCAACTGTCTCGACCGCGGCGACGGCAAGGCGGGCACGCTCATCACGACGGCGGCGTGCGACTTCGGTCCGAGCCAGCAGTTCCTCTACCGCTTGACCGACAAGATCAACGACCCCGCGGGGAAGGTGTGCGTCACCGCGGTGAAGGCCACCCAGAACGCGTCGGTCTACGACGACGGCTGTCACCGCACGCGCGGCGACGAGACGTTCTCGCTGAGCCGGTGAAGGCGATGCACAGGGTCGCGGTGACGTTGGGGATCGTCGCGTTGGTCGTGACCATCGGCGCGGGCGGGGCGGCGGTGTGGGCGCGCGCGCAGAAGCACTCGTACGTCCACGGGATCGACTTCAGCATCCGCACCCAGGCCGACACGAACTATTGCCTCGCGCTCGACGAGGCCGACCCGAACGACGTGACCATCGAGGTGGGCATTTGCGCGGCACAGGACGCGCAGCACTTCGCCTTCACGGACAACACCGACGGATCGAGCTCGCTCGTCGTCGCCCAAGGTCGGTGCCTCGACTACGGCGACGGGCAGCCCGGCACACGCCTGGCCGCGAAGCAGTGCTCCTACGGACCGAGCCAGCGCTTCCGTTTCCGCCCGAAGGGG
>DATBAK010000088.1 GCA_036271555.1 Acidimicrobiia bacterium | reverse complement strand
CTCGCTCGCTCCGCTCGCCGCTCGTGCCGCTCATGTCTGGCGTTTCCATGGTCGCGTTCGCTGCGCTCACCGCTCCGTGACGCGGGGTGGGAATGGGCCCGGTCGCTCGCTCGCTCCGCTCGCCGCTCGTGCCGCTCACGTCTGTGCCTCCACGAGTCGGGGGTCCAAGATCTCTTCGAGCGCGCGACCGCACATCGTGAAGGCGAGCGCGACGAGGATGATGCCGAGACCAGGCGCGAGGTAGTACCACCACGCGCCGAGCGTCACCGCGGCGCCGTCGAACGCGTTCTCGAGCACGACCCCCCACGAGATGCGCAACGGATCACCGAGCCCCAGGAACGACAGCGTGCTCTCCGACAGGATCGCGATCGGCACCGTCAACGTGAGGTTGGCGAAGATCAGCGGCATCACGTTCGGAAGGATGTGGCGCGAGATCACGTGCCAGTGCCCGGCGCCGAGCCCGCGCGCCCGATCGACGTAGAGCCGGGTCTTCACCGACAGCACCTGCGCGCGTATCAACCGCGCGGTGCCCGGCCACGACGTGATCCCGATCACGAAGATGATGTTGCTGAGCGAGCGGTGCAGCACCGACGCGAGCACGACCGCCAGCGGGATGAACGGGATCACGAGGAAGAACTCGGTGATCCGCATGAGGACGCCCTCGGTGCGCCCGCCCGCGTAGCCGGCGACGATGCCGAAGCCCGCGCCGAGCGCGATCGCGATGATCGTCGCCGCGAGCCCGACGAACAGGCTGATGCGCGAACCCCAGACGAACAGCGTCCAGACGCTGCGGCCGAGCTCGTCGGTGCCCATGATGAAGTGCGAGCTCGGCGCGGCGAGCGTCGGGTTGTGCGTCGTGTTCGTGACGTCGAGACCCTTGCTCGACGTGATGAGCGGCGCGAATACCGCGATGCCGACGAACACGACCAGGATCGCGAGCCCCACCATGCCCTGGAGGCTCGAGCGGTACGTGCGCCACACCCGCGCGAACGCGCGCCGGCGTCGCGCGCGGACGATCGCGCGCGCGCTCGTGCGCGCGGGCGGGACGGGCGCAGACGCCGGCGCCGGCGGCGCGGTCGTCGTCATCCGACGCGGACCCGTGGATCGAGGTAGCCGTACAACAGGTCGGAGACGAGGTTCGCGACGATCACTGCGCCGGTGAAGAGCAGGAAGAGTCCCTGCAGCATCGGGAAGTCCTGGTTCGCGACCGCGTCGGCCGTCGCCTTGCCGAGCCCGGGCCACGAGAACACCTGCTCCACCGCGATCGCGCCGCTGAGCACGAAGCCGAGGTTCAGCGTGACGAGCGTGACCGTCGGGAGCATCGCGTTGGGTACCGCGTGGCGCCGCCGGACGAGCGCGTCACGCAGGCCGCGGGCGCGCGCGACCTTGAGGAAGTCCTCGCCCATCACCTCGATCAGCGAGGAGCGCATCACGATCATGTACTCGCCCATGTAGCCGATCGTCAGCGTGAGGGACGGCAGGATGAGGTGCTTCGCCTCGTCGATCAGGTGGCTGAAGCCGGCCCCGCTCGCCGACGGACTCTGGATGCCCGACGTCGGCAGCACCTTGAAGCTGAACGCGAACGCCGCGAGCAAGAGCATGCCGAGGAAGAAGTCCGGCGTCGCGTACGTGAACATCGAGATACCGGTGGCGAAGCGGTCGAACCAGCTGTTGCGCTGCCACGCGGACTTGATGCCGAGCAGCAACCCGATGATCGTCGAGAGGATCGTCGAGAGTCCGACGAGCCAGATCGTCGGCCAGATCGCGTTTCCGATCTCGTACGTGACCGGACGGCCGGCCTTGAACGACGTGCCGAGGTTCCCGTGCAGCGTCTGCTTCATGTAGAGCCAGAACTGCGCCCACTTCGACTTGTCGAGGCCGAACTGGTGGCGCAGGCGCGCCTTCACCTCGGGCGGCACGTTGCGGCCGCGCAGGAAGCTGCCCACCGGATCGCTCTTCACGATCCGGAACAGGAAGAAGTTGAACACGAGCACGACGAACAACGTCAGGATCGACCCGACGATCTTGCGGACGACGAAGCGCGTGCTCACGGAACCAGCCCTTTGCTGGCGGTCGTTCGGTTACTCGCGGAGATCCGCGGTACGGCGGCGGTTCATCGCCAGGACGATTCCGACGATGACGCCGAGCGCGACGATCACGAGGATGATGATGATCACGACGCCGCTGCTGCTCGAGCCGCCGCCGGTGCCGGCCTGCTTGACGTCCGTGTAGTTCAGGAAGTCATTGGCGATCATCACCGGACCGTCGGGCTTCGGAACCGGCGTGAAGCCCGTGAAGCGGTCGTGGTTGTAGGCCTGCAGGTTCTGCGCACGGAACATCACGACGTAGGGCACGTCGTTGTAGAAGATCTGCTGCATCTCCTGCACTTCGGCGATGCGCTTCGTCTCGTCGAGCTGCGAGCGTTGCTGGGTGTAGAGCTCGTCGTACTTCTTGTTGCAGTAGAACGCGTCGTTGTACGAGCCGTCGTCGGGCGCCTTCGGCACCTGGCCGCAGGTCAGGTACGACAGCTGCGCGTCGGGGTCGGTGAACGGTGTCCAGCCCCAGGTCGCCATGTCGAACGTGCCCGCGTTCTCGATGGGCGTGAGCTGGTCCTCGCTCACGGTCTTGACCGTCGTCTTGATGCCGATCTGCTTCAACCAGCCCGAGATGTACTGCGCGTCGGGCGCCTCGATCGACGAGCCCGAGCGGATGTCGTAGCGGAGGTTGATCGGCTTGCCGCCACCCGGCATCTCGCGCACGCCGTCGTGGTTCGTGTCGAGATAGCCGGCGTTGTCGAGGATCTTGTTCGCTTCCTTGATGTCGAACTTGTACGGGTCCTTCACCGGATCGAGGTCCCAGCGCGGTGCGAGCGCGACGTTCATCGACTGTCCGACGACGCCGTAGCCGTTCAGCACCTTGTCGACGAGCGTCTGCTTGTCGATCGCGTGCGCGATCGCGATGCGGACGCGGGGGTCCTGGAGCGCGGCGTTGCCGTTGCCGACCTTCGCCTTGCCGTCGGACTCGGTGTTCAGCGTCAGCATGCTGAAGCTGCCGTCGTCGGCGGCGACCGCGGTGAGCTTGGAGTCGGCCTTCACGCGCGGGAAGAGACTGGCCTTGATGTCGCTGGCGGCGTCGATGACCCCGTTCTGGAGGTCCTGCACCATCGTCTCGTCGTTCGTGTAGAGCTGGAGCGTGATGCCGTCGATGTGCGGCGCGCCGCCGAAGTAGTCGGGGTTCGCCTTGAACTTCGTGTACTGGCCCTTCTTGAACGTCTGCAGCCGGAACGGGCCGGTACCGATCATGTTCGAGTTCGAGAAGGTCCCGACATCCTTCGTCGAGACCTGCGACCACTGTTTCTTCTGCAGGATGTACGCAGGGATGTACGGCATCCGCGGGTCGGGCTTCTCGGTCTTGACGACGACCGTGTACTTGTCGGGAGCGGTGATCGACTTGAAGCCGCTGACGAACGTCACGAAGTTCGACCACTCCTCCTTCTTCATCCGCGAGAGCGTGTACACGACGTCGTCGGCCGTGAACGGCGTGCCGTCCGACCACTTCACGTCGTGGCGCAGGTGGTACGTCCACGTGAGGCCGTCGCTCGCGACCTTCGGCACGTTCGTCGAGAGCTCGGGAACGGCCTTGAGCCCGTCGGCGCTGAGGTTGAGCAGCGTGTCGTACTCGAGTGTCCACGCCTCGTACGCCGCGACGCTCACGCCGGAGTACGGGTTGAGGCTGTCGATGTCCTGCTTGACGCCGATCGTGAGCACGACCGGCTTCTTCTTCGTCGCCGCGGTTGCTTGTACCGCGCCGACGGTGATCGCACCGAGCGCGATCGCGATCGTCAGCGCGGCTGTTCCGAGTCGACGGCCCGTGCCGGACATCGGGTGACCCCCCAGTATCTTCGTGACTCCTGGCCCCTCGTGTTGCCTGCGG
Organism: Acidimicrobiia bacterium; assembly: GCA_036271555.1. Taxonomy (NCBI): domain Bacteria; kingdom Bacillati; phylum Actinomycetota; class Acidimicrobiia; species Acidimicrobiia bacterium. The sequence continues at coordinate 3,199 of DATBAK010000088.1, read as the reverse complement.
GATTCTTCGGCCCGTGACGCGCGCTGTCAAGACCGCCTTGGAACGCGCGCGCGCCGGCGGTCGGCGACGATCCGCGCGACGACACCGAGTCCGGGGATCCCGGTCACCCCGCCACCACCGTGCGTCGCGGATCCCGCTTGATACAGATTCGCGATCGGGGTGCGGAAGTCGGCGTAGCCCGGCGCGGGTCGCAGATGGAACATCTGGTCGGCCGACAGCTCGCCGTGGAAGATGTTCCCGCCGAGCAACCCGTACTCGTGCTCCATGTCGTAGGGCCCGATGACCTGCCGGTGGAGGATCGACGCGGTGAAACCGGGCGCGACCCGCTCGACGCGCGCGATCACGCGATCGGCGTAGGCGTCGAGCTCCGACGACATCGGCTTGGCCGCGTACGCGTGCGGGACCCACTGCGTGAACATCGACATCACGTGCTTGCCCTCGGGCGCAAGGGAGCGGTCGAACACCGACGGGATGCAGATGTCGGCGAAGGGCACCTCGGCGGGGCGGCCCGCGACCGCGTCCTGGAACGCGGTCTCGATCTCGGCGAGCGAGTCGGCGAGCACGATCGTGCCGCCGTGCACCTCGGGATCGAAGCCGGGCTTGGCGCGGAACTCGGGTAGCCGGTCGAGCGCGAGGTTCACCTTCACGACGCCACTGCGCGACCGCCAGCGCTCGATGTCGGTCACGAAGTCGTCAGGAAGATCGGCGCGGTCGATCTGCTCGAGGAACGTGATCTTCGGATGCGTCGTCGCGATCACAACGTCGGCGCGCACCTCCTCGCCGGACTGGAGGACCACTCCCGAAACGCGACCGTTCCGAACTTCTATGTGGTGGACGGGCGCGTCGGTGCGCACGGTCGCGCCGAACGACTCCGCCGCACTGCGCAACGCACCGGTCACCGCGCCCATACCGCCGGCCGGGAAGCCCCACGACGCCATCTGCCCGTCGCCGACGTCGCCGATCTTGTGGTGCGCCATCACGAACGCGGTGCCGGCCGAGCGCGGACCCGCCCAGGTGCCGATGATGCCGCTCACCGCGAGGACGCCCTGCATCTGCGGAGACTCGAAGTAGTCGTCGAGCAGGTCGGCGATGCTCGCGGTGAAGAGGCGCGTGACGTCGGCGACCGCGCGCGTGTCGAGCCGGCGCAGCTTCCACGCGAGTTGCGACTGCGACACGAGGTCGCGCGGTCGCTTCGAGCCGAGCTTGGGTGGGACCGCGGTGAGCAGCGGGCCGAGCTCGCCCGCGAGCCGGCCGAGCCACGCGTCCCAACGCTCGATGGCATCCGCGTCGCGCGGCGAGAACTTCGCGATCTCCTCGTGCCGCCGGCGCGGGTCGTCGTCGGGGAGCTGCAGGTACCGGCCGTCGGCGTGGGGCGCGAAGTATCCGTGCTGTCGGTACACGTGGTAGCCGTGGCGTGCGAGGTCGAGCTCGCGCAGCACCGTCGGCGGCATCATGCTCATCACGTAGCTGAGCGCGGTGACCTTGTACTCGGGGCCCCACGGCTGCTCGGTGATCGCGGCGCCGCCGACCTGGGCGCGCCGCTCCAGCACGGTCACGCGCGCGCCCCGCTTCGCCAGCAGCCCCGCGGCCACGAGCCCGTTGTGCCCGCCGCCGACCACGACGACGTCGAACGGTTCGGTCGCGCGCGCCACGGTCGCTCAGGCTACGCGGCGTCGATCACCCGGTCGACGCACCGCGCGAACCCCTCGCTCGTCGCGGCCGCAGAATCTCAGGAGCGCCGCGCCGACGCGTCAGGCCGCCTTGTCTCCGATGCGGTCGTTCATCTTCTTCGCGAGTGACGTCTCGGTCGTGCGGTCGAAGGGTTCGCCGGTGCTGAACGCCTCGAGCTCGACGCCCGCGCGGTCGCGAGCAACGAAGAGCAGGTCGACGTAGAAAGTCATCGCGGTTCCGCCCGAGGTCGCGGTCAGCTGCGCCGTGTAGCCAATGGAGCGACCGCCGATTCCGGGAGAGAACTTGGTGACCGTCGTCGGCCCGAAGGTCACGCCGGTCGGCGCGGAGAGCTTGGTCGTCGCCTCGAAGAGCTGCTGGAGGCACTGCGTGATCTTCGGGTTGGTGAGCTCGCTCCAGCCCTGGTCGATCTGGCTCGTCTTCGGATCGATCTCGACGCTGCTCGCGAGTGAGGAGGAGTTCTTCGTGAACACCGGCGAGTGGGCTCTCTGCGCGCCGGGAGTGTCGTCGAAGATCGTGGTGCTCACGTTCAGGCACTTGGCGAACTGTTGCCTCACCGCTACCGGCGTGTCGTTCGACGCTTGATAGGGCTTCGCGAAGTAGCTCGGAAGGTCCGCCGCAGTGAGCACCGAAGCCTTCGCAGCCGAGAGGTCCGACGCGGAACCGGAGTGCTTCGCGCTGCTGCCACACGCGCCGAGCGCAACCACCAATGCGACGACGCACGTCGCGCGAACCGACCTGGTGAGCATGGCTGCCGATCCCTTCCAGCCCAGCAGGGTGCTGAAGCCACGACCGCCGGTCGAGCAGTCGTTCCCCTCGCGTCGCGTTGCGGAAACCCCGCCGGTCCGACCGAGCCGCCGCGCGGCCCGGTCCGAGCACGACGGCGCGTTCCGGCGGTCGTCGTTCCGGGTAACGCGGTGCCGTGCTGGCGGCTCTCGGCATCGCGGTGGTCGGCGTGGTTGTCGTCGTGCTCGGCGTCGCGCTCAACGATTGGGGGATCCACGGATTGCTCTATCGCCGCTACCGGAACCGCTCGGCACGCGCGCGGGGACACGTGGAGCCATATCCCAACGGCCATCTCCGTCCTGACGCTCGACGACTCGCCCTCGAACGACGCCGCGCCCGGCGGCCTCTGCTGCTGGTGTTCGCGGTCGGACTCGTCGTCGTCGGCGTCGCGAACGAGGTCGCGCGCGCCAACCGCACGACGCGCATTCGCGGTGTCGGAGAGATCGTGATCGGTGTCGTCGCGCTCTTCGTCTGCCTCCAAGCGAGCGCGAAAGGCCCGGCGTGACCGCGGTCGACATCGGTCTCGTCCCGATCGTTCAACCGCTCCGGCCTTCGAAACCGCTGAGCGCCGCGAGCACGAGGTCGCCGAGCGTGTCGAGCACGTAGCCGCCCTCCTGCACGAGCACGGTCGGCCGGTCGAGCGACGCGAGGCGTGCGCCGATCGCGCGGTAGCCGTCGGCCGTGACCGCGAACGGGCTGTTGGGATCGTCGGCGGCGCCGTCGA